>RFHM01000431.1 GCA_003696865.1 Acidobacteriota bacterium
CCGATGTGCCGGAGGCCGCATTCGATGGCCAGGAGGATGCCCTCCGGATCGACCTGTTTTGACGCTCCCAGGAGCGTGATCTCGGTGGGACGCCGCCCGGCCCGTTGGGCGGCACGAGCGATGCGCTCGTGAATCTGCTCCAGGCGATCGCGGAGTTCATCTGGAGTGACCATTGATCGCTGGTTAGACGCTGGACAATAGATGGCCCAGCTTCTCCTTCTTGGTTTTGAGATAGTCCGCCATTTCGCCGGCCGGCGGAATTTCCAGCGGGATACGTTCAACGACCTCCAGTCCGGCGCGCTCCAGCGCGGCCAACTTCTCTGGATTATTGGACAGCAACCGAATGCGGGTCAGACCGAGCTGACGGAGGATCTCGGCGCACTCGTCATAGGAGCGGGCGTCGGCGGCGAAGCCCAATCGGAGGTTGGCTTCCACCGTGTCCAGTCCCTCATCCTGAAGGGCATAGGCGCGAATCTTGTTGAGAATGCCGATGCCTCGGCCCTCCTGCTGCTGATAGATGATCACGCCTCGTCCGGCCGCCTCGATCATTTCCATGGCTCGTCGGAGTTGGCGGCCACAATCGCACTTGACCGAGTAGAACACGTCGCCGGTGAGGCACTGGGAATGGATCCTCACCAGACAGGGCGACGTCCCTTCGAGTTCTCCTTTGACGAGGACGACGTATTCCTCACCGCTCCTCAGACCACGAAAACCCATCACGCGGAAGAGACCGATCTCCGTCGGGAGGCGGGCCTCGGCGATTTTCCTCACTCGACATCGACGATGGTGACCATTGCCACCGGCGCTATTGAACGTCATCGGCTTGTTCCGCTCGTCGCTCTTTCTCATCGTCTCAGTTCTCCTTCATTATCCTCTCACCCGTCTGTCCCGCAACGAAACGCTAATTATGCCATGGATGCAAACCATTTCGCAAATATCCGTACGGCGGCGCGGCGGCCCTCTCTAAGAGGAGCGCGATCGGCGCCCTCGCGCTCACTTCATGGTTGAAGCTTCTCCAATGTCGACCGGATGACGGGAAACCGATGCGCAGCTCGGACGGCCGCCAATGCCGTCTGTAAGGCTCGAGGGATATATTGATCGTAAACCGGGTTGCCGACCACCGCTGATTGATGAGCATATGTGCCGACCGCTTTGAGCAATCGCTGGATGAGCATGAGCTGATATTCATGCTCGAATTGCGACCGCCAGGCCGGATCGGTCGATTCTGGCTCCAGCGCTCGCCGACGAGCGATGAAGGAGTCGAGCATCTCGCGGCGGAAGTCTTCGTCCAGGTCGACGTAGGGATCGCCGAGCAGCGAGGCCACATCGTAACTCGTCGGGCCCATGCGGGCGTCTTGATGGTCGATGATGTATAACCGCCCCTCATGGAGCATGAGGTTGCGCGAGTGGTAATCCCGGTGACAGAGGACGCGCGGCCGAGCGGCCAGCTCTCGAGCCAGGGCGGTGAATTCATCGAACAGTTTCGACCGCGTTCTCTCGTCCAGTGGCCGGGCGAGAAGTCGCTCGAAGAAGTTCTCATAGAAGAAGGACAGTTCCCAGAGGAGCTTCTCTTCGTCGAACGCCAATCGAGCCGCTCGACATCCCAGCCGCCTGGCCAACGGCGTCGCCGCCTGGATGCGGAGAATGAGATCGATGGCCTGACCATAGACCCGGCGCCGCTCTTCGGGCGATGCCCTCGGAACCCAATCCTGAAGCCGCCGATCGCCCAGATCCTCGACGAGCATGAAGCCGCGTTTTTGCTCGATGTCGATGATGCGCGGCACGGGGAGGCCCGCTCGTTCCAGGAGCCGCGTCACTTCACACGTGGGATGCGTGGCCGGATCGATGGGATCGGGATAATGGGCCAGGACGACGCGTCGGCCATCGGGCAGCGTCACCCGAAAATACTGGCGGGTCGACGCGTCGCCCACCAGCTTTCGCACCCGGAGGCGCTCAACCGGTTGATCGAAGAGACGCCCGACGTACTCCTTGATGTTGGCTTCCAGAAATGCATCCAGCGTATCAATGGACATCGTTCAAGATGAGCACTATAGCGAATCGACGAGCAATGAGCAATCGGTGACCGGTTCGATCGGGACGATGAGGTTGTCTCCGATGATCTCCCCTCGTTCCGGCGATGGGCAGCGTTCGGCGCGTACGATAGCGACACGATCCCATTGGGTTCCCGAGGGGATGACGACATCGTCGCCGACGATGCATCGGTGCAAACGCGCGCCGCGCTCCACGCGAACGCGCTCCCAGAGGACGGAATCGGCGACGTCAGCCCCGGGATCGATGATCGTTCCCCGTCCGCCGATCATCGATTGGCCTCGAGCGCGGAGGAACCTGAGATGGGTCTCCAGGTAGCGGCTGAGCGTGCTCAGCTCATACCACGGTTCGTTGGTGATGTGAGCGACGAGGAGTTCTCCTCGTTGAATGGCTCGCGGGTAGGCCTCGCTCGTGGTATGCGAGAAGCGATCTCGAGGAATGTAGGCGAAGATGCGCGGATCGAGGATCTGAATGCCGGTGAAGAGCAGCGGGGGATCGGCATCCGGAGGCTCGTCGCGCTCTCCCTGGACGGTGGGGAATCCGCCGAATCCGAGGATGCGCCCGGTGGCATCCACGTCCACGCGGCTGAATCGCTCCCGGGCGGTATTGGGTTTCAATACCAGAGTCGCCAGGGCACGACGTTCGAGGTGGGTGTCGAGGACCGCCCGGAGATCGATCTCGGTGATGATTTTTCCATTCACCACGATGAACGGTCCGTTGGCCAATCGGTCTCGAACGCGATCCAAGGCTCCTCCGGTGCCCAGCACGCGAGGCTCATACGAAAAATGAATATCGACGTCCGGTGGGGCGTGTTGCCGCACGGCGCGGCGAACGGTCTCCGGGTGATAGTGCAGATTGATGATCATCGAGCGGATGCCGAACGCACGCAGATAGGCGAGCGTGTAGCTGATCAACGGCTGGTTGAGAAACGGCACCGCTGGTTTGGCGCGATCCGCCGTGAGCGGCCACAAGCGCGTCCCATATCCCGCGGCCAGGATCATCGCTGGCAGGGTCTCTAACCGGTTCACTCCTCGCTCCTCTCACTGAAGATCATGTCGCCCAATGGTTCTCCGGCGGCCCGGGCCCGTTCGGCCCAGAGCGCCGGATAGCTCTCTCGAATGAGTGCCTGACGGGGGATACGGAGGCGATCGATCAACTCGGCCAGCGCTTCTTCGCTCCCCTCCAACTCCATGAAATTGCCCATAGGGGTTTCATCGAACATGGCGCGAACGGTAGTGCCGCCGGGCAGCCTGACGCGATATTCGGTGCGAAATTTCTGATAGCGAAAAATGCATTGGAGACCGATGGCCCGCAGGATGGCCAGCACGCGCCGAGGCTCGGCCAACGGGGCCTCTATCTCCTGCCTCTCTTTCAACCAGGCATGAGGCTCGGGTGGACCTTTGAACGTCAGCCAGCCATGATCATCGACGATGCGAATGCGCAGGACGGAGTGGTTGGCCGTCAAGCGCCGATCGGGGAAGTCCAGTAACCAGTTGTCTTCGAAGTGGCGAGGCGCGATGGTGTCCAGAGCGATGCCCGGGCGATTGAGGAGGGGATTGTCGTGGCAGCGGATTTTCACCTCCTGCTCTCGCTGCTCATAGCGCTCATCCTCTTTGGGCATAACAGACAAACGATATCCGAGCATCATCTCTCCGTGCAAGTCTCATCGCCCGCAGGGAGGGTGCCTCCTGACCGCACTTGGAGAAGAAGCGCGCCGATCGAGGAGTTCGACGGGGCATCGCCAGAGCATATCGATCTCCGGCGGCGGCAACCATTAGAAAAATTTAATTCTGGATTCGCCGCATTTTCATCGCGATGGATGTATAATGTATGTGTCAGCATTGAGTGATGGGAGGACAATAACGATGGGAAAGCGACTGGCACAATTCATCGGCTCCTCTTTGATGGCCCTGATGGTCGTGATCCCGGCCACGGCGTGGACCGGCGGTCAAGGACAAAAGGCCAAGCCTCTGAAGGAGAAGGAAAATCCCCTGTTGATCGGCAAGCGCAATATTAACAAGCGGCAATTGAACTTCTACTCCATCCAGCGGGAGATCAGTCTGGGCCGACAACTCGCGGCGATGATCGATCAGCAAGTTCATTTGGTCGATGATCCGGTGATCACCGAATACGTCAATCGCGTGGGACAGAACCTGGTGCTTCACTCCGATGCCAAGGTCCCGTTCACCATCAAGGTGGCGGTCAGCGATGAGATCAACGCCTTCGCCTTACCGGGTGGATTCTTTTACGTGAACACGGGATTGATTCTGGCCGCCGATAACGAGGCGGAGCTGGCCGGCGTCATGGCTCATGAGATCGCTCACGTGGCGGCGCGTCATGCGCTGGAGAATTTCAGCAAATCGCAATTGCTCTCCTGGGCGGCGATCGTCCCGCTCATCTTCGTCGGTGGGGGCATCGGCTATCTGGGCCAGTTGGGAGCCAGTTTCGGCCTCCCCATGGCCTTTTTCAAGTTCAGTCGATCGGCGGAGAAGGAAGCCGACATTCTCGGCGCTCAATATGCCTGGGCCAGTGGATATGATCCCAACGGTCTGGTCACCATGTTCGAGAAGTTACGGGCCAGGCATCAGCGGGAACCGGGCGCTTTTTCCAAGCTGTTCATGACGCATCCATCGACGCCGGAGCGCATCAAGATCGTCAAGGGTCTCATCGCTCGATTTCCCGAGCGGGAAGAGTACATCATCAACTCCTGGGAGTTCAATCGGGTGAAAGAGCGGCTGGCTCGATTGCGAGGAACGGCGCGCAAGCTGGGCGCGCAAGGGCGACCGGCCGGTCAAAGTCGACCCACCCTCAAGCGACGTCGTCCCAGCGATGACACCCAACAGCAGGGAGAGCAGCAACCTGAGCAGAGGGAAAAACCGCAACTCAAGCGGCGGCGTCCGTGAGAGGGAGCCGGGACGGTGCCACGTCCGTCCCGGCTCGTCGAAGATTTACCTGGCTGGGGAAACGGGCCGATGATGCCTCCCTGGAATGACTGGAAATCGACTCCTCATGAACGCAGGAAGATCGCGCGGTCAACGATCGACGAGGGAGCTTTCCTCACGTGCACTCCCTACTGTCTGCACACAGACCCAGGATCTCCGGATCTGTCTCCTCCACCGAACGGTACTGGGTCGGTCATCGGGTGCTCTGGTCGCCCGGGCGACGTCGCTCATCATCCACCCCGCGTGATGCTCACTTCTTCCTCTTTTTCGCGAGTGAAATACCAGATGGCCACGCAGATCAC
>RFHM01000432.1 GCA_003696865.1 Acidobacteriota bacterium
CGTTCGCCGTGACCGGCGATCTCGTCCCCCGGCGCCGGGTGGTGGACATCGCCAAGTGCAATGCCTGTCACGATCGACTCAGCCTGCACGGGAGCATCCGCAGCAATAATGTACAGTACTGCGCCATCTGTCATAATCCGAACCAGACCGATATTCGGCGGCGTCCCGACGATCAGCTCCCGGCAGAGAGCGTGGATTTCAAGCTGATGATTCATCGCATTCATACCGGCGAAGAGTTGCACAACGAATACACCGTATTCGGATTCGGCAACGTGGCGCACACGTTCAATGAGGTGCGCTTCCCGGCCGATCGACGCGACTGCGCCCTCTGTCATCTGCCGGGAACGCAGTTGATCGGTTCGACGGAAGGGCGGCTGCCGACGGTCAATCCCAGGAGTCCGCTCGATCCCACGCCGCCGATTTCAACGGCCTGCATTGGCTGTCACGACAGTGAGGCCACGCTCGCTCATGTGGCCTTGAACGCGGCGAGTTTTGGGGAATCGTGTGCCGTCTGCCATGGCGAAGGGCATGACTTCGCCGTCTCACGGGTCCACGCCCGGCGGCCCGATGCGCGCGAGTGAGTGGAGATGGTGGGAGCTCGCCTCTCCCACGGGCATCGGGCATTCGCGATCCTGAGTGCTCGCTTCATCCGGGCCGGGATCGCGATCCCTATTTCACCAAGCGCCACCCGAATGGCGGCAAAGAGAAGCGCTCATCCCCGAGCGGGATGAATGAGGGGGGGATATGCAGTATCTGGGTCGCAAGAGCAGAAGGTGGCAGGAGATGGGGATGAAACGGGATCGCTGCGGGGCGGCCCCGCTCGATGAAACGTGGATCGAGATGGAAGGAGGACGATCCTATCCAGGAGTGAGCGGAATGACATCAAGAGCATCCATTCGCTGGAGGCTGAAAGTGAGCGTCGTGCTCGTCGTCCTGGTGCTCGGTACCTGGTTGGTGAGTTCTGCCAGAGGAGAGGCCGGGACGCCCGGATTCGCCCAACAAGAGTCGCATCAATCCGGTGGCTACGTGGGCTCGGAAACGTGTCAGATCTGTCACGAAGACATTTACAATCAGTACGCCACCACGGCTCACTTCGTCACCGAATCGTGGAGCACGCGCAAGCCCGCCGACCGAGGATGCGAAGCTTGCCATGGTCCGGGACAGGAACACGTCGACGAGGGCGGCGATCCGGAGAAGATCTTCAATTTCAAAACGCGGCCGCCCAAGGCGGTGAACGCGCGCTGCCTTCGCTGTCACGAGCGCCAGGAGGAACGCTATAACTTTCGCCAAGGGGAGCACGGACTGAACCGGGTGGCCTGCATTGATTGTCACGCCCCCCATCCGGCCAAGCCGAAGGAGTTCCTGGTGGCCAAAGAAGTCCCCGCGCTCTGTTATCAGTGCCATGGCGAAGTGCGCCAGCAGTTCAAACGTCCCTTCCATCATCGCGTCCCGGAGAAAGGTATGAGCTGCACGACCTGCCATAATCAGCACGGCGGCTTCAATCTCCGGCAGATGCGAGCGACATCGGGCGGCACCGATCTCATCTGCCTGAAATGTCACACTGAGAAACAAGGGCCCTTCGTCTTCGAACACGCATCGGTCAGGCTGGAAGGGTGTACCATCTGTCACGTGCCTCATGGATCGAATAATCCCCGGCTGTTGAAACGGAGTCTGGTGCGTCAACTCTGCCTGGAGTGCCACGCCAATACGCCGGGAATTTTCGGGCCCGAGCCGCCAGCGTTTCACAATTTGCGAAATCCACGATTCCAGAATTGCACCGTCTGTCACGTGAAAATTCACGGCTCCAATGCCAGTCCCTTCTTCTTCAAATGAGGAGGCGCGCAACTCAGGGGAGAAGAGCTATGCCCATACGAAAGGACCGATGGAGACAGCGGCTCGACGACCTCGCCCGCCTCGGGACGGCCCTCGTCCTGCTCATGGTAGTCCTCCCCTGTGCCCGGGCGCAAGAGCAGCCGGAGCCGCTGAAATTGGGGGGCATGGTCACCACCGGGTCTCTGGAATTCGGCCTGCGCCAGGCGCTCCTCGGTGGGAATCAAGACGTGTATCGCAGTCAGGTGAATCTGGGTTCGGGCATTCGCCTCTGGGACGTGTTCATCGAATCCCGCTCGCCGGAGAATACGGGGCCGCTCTACGACTATTTCACCTACAGCATGAGGAGCTGGGGCGGCGATCCCTACAACACGATTCGTCTGCGCATGGAGCGACATCGCCGTTACCGATTCGATTTCCACTATTGGCGGATGGACTATGTCAATCTGCTCCCCACATTCGCTAACCCGCTCCTGGGAGAGGGTGTCATCATTAATCAGCATAGCTTCCAGCAGTCGCGTCGAACCCAGAGTTACCGGCTCACGCTGTTTCCCGATACCGGGCATCAGATCCGGTTCGGCTATGACCGGAATTACGCTTTCGGGCAGGCGCTCACCACGTTCACTCTCGGTTTGGATGAATTCGTGCTTCACGATCCCATCCGCACGACGACCAACGATTATCACCTGGGAATTGATCTCCGACTGAAGAAAATCAATCTCACCGTGGAACAGGATTTCCGCTCATTCAAAGATGATATCGCCACCTTTCAGCCCGAGGGGCTCGTTAATACGGGCAACAATCCCCAACCGGGGCCGGTGGGAGCGGCCGAGCCCCAACAGATGCAACTCACCTCATTCCGGCGCAATGATGGTGTGCGTGGATTCACCCCGGCCACCCGCCTGGCGCTCCACTCGCACCTGAGCGAGCAGTTGAGCGTCACCGGACGATTCATCTACAGCGATGGAGATGTCGATTTCAATCGCGATGAAATTCTGTCGGGCACCTTATTTGATCTGCAGGCGTTGAGATTCATCAGGCGGCAATCGACCGCCGTCGTCTCACACGCGTCCAAGCCGCATACGCGGGCCGATGTCAGCGTGCGCTATGAGCCAACGCGCCGACTCCAGATCACCAACTCCCTCCACTTCACTCACTTTGTCATCGCCAGCGGCAGTCTCGCGCGAACGCTGGAGATCCTGGGCATGGATTTGCAGGGGAATCCGCCTTCGCCGGAGGAGGTCGAGCGAATGCTCACGTCGCTCCTCAATGAACGCATCTTCCTCAACTCGTTCCGCAATCGACTGGAAGTCAGTTACGACCTCCTGCCCAGCCTCGTTCTCCGAGGCGGCTATCGGTTCACCCGGCGGCGGGCGGTGCTCCATCTGCCCGTGCCCGTCCGCGGTGGCGAAGAGTCGGTGTTGAGAACGCATACTGGGATGGCCGGATTGAGTTGGCGACTCGCTCGTCGCATTCGCTTGTTCACCAGGTTCGAGCGAGGCTCGGCCGACAACGTGTTCACGCGGGTGGCTCCGTATCACGTGACGCGATTCCATCTGCGCTCGACCGTGCAGCCGACAGACAAGTGGCAACTGAGCACGCAGTACCTGCTCAATGACTCTCGTAATCCCAACCCGTTCGTCGATAATGTTCAACGCAACCGCATCTTCAATATCTCTTCATCGTGGTTTCCCCATCCTCGTTTCGGCTTGGATGTGGGGTACACGCGATCGGACATTTCCTCGGTGACTGATATCGTCAACCCGCGCACGATGGAGACAGGACGTTCGGTATATATTGCCAATGACAATGTCGTGGACGCCGATCTCAATGTGTCGCCGTTCGCGGCATTCCGCATGTCCATTGGCTACAGCCTGATCAATTCCCAGGGCACGTTCCCGCTGAACTACCATCAACCACGCGCCGAGGTGAGATATACGTTCCCCCGGCGATTCACGTGGATCGTGACCTGGCAGTGGTATGGCTACAATGAAAAAGGGCGGGCGCTTCAGGATTATCGGGGGCACCTGCTCACCTCGAGATTACGGATTGCTTTCTAGGTCCCGCTCCGGGGCTGGAGACAATGACGATGAAGGGTGGAGACGGTCGCTCACGCGACACTCGAGAAGGAGGACAACGATCATGCCAGAGGTGGAAACACGACGTCGACGGTTCATCAATTTCCTACTGGGAACGAGCTTGGGCGCTACGCTCATCGCTATCATCTATCCGATCATCAAGTTCCTGGTCCCCCCGCGGGTGGCCGAATCGGCGGCGTCCAGCGTGGTCGCCGGTAAGGTGAGCGAGCTTCCTCCCAATTCGGGAAAGATCTTCAAGTTCGGCTCCCGCCCTGGCATCCTGATCCGCACGCCGACCGGGGAGTTCAGGGCTTTTTCGGCCATCTGCACCCATCTGCAATGTACGGTGCAGTACCGACCGGATTTGCGACAGATCTGGTGCGCGTGTCATAACGGTCATTATGATCTGAATGGTCGCAATATTGCCGGCCCACCGCCACGACCGCTGGAAAAATACGTGGTCAATATTCGTGGTGATGAGATCATCGTCTCCAGGGGGTGAGCAATGGAAGCGATAACCAAGCACGGATGGCTGACCTGGCTCAACGATCGTCTCGGCCTCGATCCGCTCATCGAACTAGCTCGAGAGAAAGAAGTCCCCATTCATCGACATACGATCTGGTATTACTTTGGCGGGATGACGCTGTTCCTGTTCATCGTCCAAGTGACGACGGGAGCGTTGCTGTTGCTCTACTATCGCCCCAGCGCGGAGACGGCCTTCGAGAGCGTCCAGTTCATCATGACCGAGGTCTCCTTCGGCTGGTTGGTGCGATCGATTCACAGTTGGTCGGCGAATCTGATGATCGCCATGTTGTTCGTTCACATGTTCAGCGTGTACCTGCTGAAGGCTTATCGTCCGCCGCGAGAACTGACGTGGGTCACCGGCGTCCTGTTATTCTTCATCGTCCTCGCCTTCGGATTCAGCGGCTATCTGCTGCCCTGGAATAAACTGGCCTTTTTCGCCACCAAAGTGGGGACGGAAATCGCCGGCGTCGTCCCGGTCATTGGCCACTTCCTGCTGCGTTTCCTCCGAGGAGGCGACGAGGTGACCGGAGGGACACTGACGCGCTTCTTCGGATTCCACGTGGCGATCCTGCCCGCCCTGGCCACCTTCATCCTCACGGTGCACGTCTGGCTGGTGCAACGGCATGGGATGAGCGTGCCGCCGAGCGTGGAACGACAGACTCAGAATGTGAAGACGATGAAGTTCTTCCCTAACTTCTTGCTGCGCGATGCGATGGGTTGGCTCATTGCCCTGGGCGCTCTGGCCGCCTTGGCCGCTCTGTTCCCCTGGGAATTGGGGGAGAAAGCCGATCCGTTCGCGCCCGCGCCGGCGGGCATCAAACCGGAGTGGTATTTCCTGTTCATGTTTCAGACGCTCAGACTGCTCCCGTCCCACATCCTGTTCATCGAAGGCGAAGTGTTGGGCGTGTTGGTCTTCGGTCTGGGGGCGGTGTTCTGGTTGTTGGTTCCTTTTCTGGACAAAGAGTCAATCCGTGGTCAGCGCGAGAGGGTATTCACTTTCATCGGCGTGGTCATCCTCCTCTACATCGCCGCGATGACCATCGTCGGATACCTTTCCTAGGAGCGCATTCATGAATACGAACCGGCTTCAGCACTATCGATCCTGGCGCGGGAGGCGGTCACAGGCGAAGTTGGCCGTCATCCTGATGTTCGTCTTCTCGCTCATCTCCATCTGGTCCTTCTCTGACGGACTCACCGCATCAGGCGGCAGCGACCCTGGTGTACTATCCCCAACCGATCCGGCGCTCGTTCTCGCCCGCCCGAGCGAACCGATGACGCCGGCCGTCGAGAAACAGAGCGGAGAGAAGGCAAAGAAGGACACCTGCGTCCAGTGCCACCGTGAGATGGGCGATGAACTCGCCGCTCCGGTCACCGCCATGCAACACGATATCCATTATCAACGCGGCCTCTCCTGCGCCGATTGTCATGGAGGTGATCCCACGGAAGAGGATATGGACCGGGCCATGGACCCGCGCCGTGGATTCGTAGGCCGACCGACGCCTCAGGACATTCCTCGATTCTGTGGCAAGTGCCACAGCAACGCCGAGTTCATGAAGAAATACAATCCGCGGCTGCGCGTCGATCAGGAGGCCGAATACTACACCAGCATACACGGGAAACGACTCGTCCAAGGTGATCGGAAGGTCGCCACATGCATCAGTTGCCATGGATACCACGGCATTCGTGCGGTCAGTGATCCCCAAGCTCCGGTCTATCCGACGAACGTCGCACGGACGTGCGGCCGCTGCCACGCCAATGCCGGCTACATGCGATCCTACTCCATTCCTCATGATCAACTGGAGAAATGGCAAGCCAGCGTTCACGCCGAAGCGCTGTTGAAGAAGAACGACCTCTCGGCACCAACCTGCAATGATTGCCACGGGAATCATGGTGCCGTTCCTCCAGGAGTCACATCGGTGGCCAACGTGTGCGGCGCCTGCCACACGCGGCAGGCCGAATTGTTCCGGAAAAGCCCGCACAAACCGGCCTTCGATGAGATGGGCCTGGGCGAATGCCTCGTCTGTCATGGGAATCATGAGATCCATCATCCCAGCGATGAGATGCTCGGCGTCGGCGACCAGGCGACCTGCGTGGCCTGTCATAGCGAAGGCGAACCCGCCTATCAAGCTGCCCAGACCATGCGACAGATGATCGACCAGATGGTCCGGGAACTCAACCAGGCGGAAGCGCTCGTCGATCGCGCGGCGCGCGCCGGAATGGAGGTCAGCCGGGCCAAGTTCGAGCTCAACGATGCTCACGACAAACTGATCAACGCCCGCGTGGTCATTCACACGTTCTCCGTCGATGAACTCCAGAAGGTCGTCACGCCGGGAATAGACACGGCCAAGAAAGCTCATCGCATGGGCGTGGAGGCGCTCAATGAGCTTCAGTTCCGGCGTAAAGGTCTGGCCGCTTCGCTGGTGGTCATCTTTTTGGCTGTGATAGGGCTCTATTTGAAGATCCGGCAAATCGAGCGCCCCGGCGCCTGAGTTCATCGCGCCGGGAACGCGCGATCGATGAGGAGAGGCGAATCATGATCAGGAGACCGATGGTCATCCTCACCGCTCTGTCGGCGACCCTCGCCATCGGTGGGTTGGCCTGCCGTCGCTCAGAGCCACCCCCGAAGATCGAATTCGTCCCCGGGCAATTCGTCTCGGCCAAGAAATGTGGCGCCTGCCATAAGGACATCTATCGTGCCTGGCGGCAATCGTTGCACGCTGCCGCCACCGAAGATCCCATTTTCAGAAAGTCCTATGAGGACGCTCTGGAGCTGACTCACGGCCAGGCGAAGCGCTTGTGCTTGACCTGTCACGCGCCGACGGTGGTCGTCACCGGCGATTACGACCTCACACAGCCGGTGACGCGCGAGGGCATCAATTGCGATTTTTGCCACTCGCTCAAAGGGACCGATTTCTCCCAACCCCAGAGCCCTTTCGTCCTGGATGTGGGCGCCACGAAATACGGTCCCGTCCCCGACGCCGCATCCACCGGCCATCAGGTGGCCTATTCCCCGTTTCACACCACGGCTCTTCACTGCGCGGGATGTCATCAATATCGGAATGCTCATGGTGTGGAACTGCTCTCCACGTACGCCGAATGGGAACAATACACCGAGCGCGGAGGCACCAAGACCTGCCAACAATGTCACATGCCTCAAGTGCTGGCCAACATCGTCGATCCCAAGGTCAAGCGCGTGGAAGGAGCCTTTGTGAATCTCCACCTCATGCCCGGAGGGCACTCGCGGGATCAACTGGTCAAGTCCCTCCGGCTGCGCATCATGGAAATGACCCGGACGCCCAAGGGCCTGCGGGTGAAAGTCAAAGTGAAGAACGTCGGCGCCGGTCACATGGTACCCACCGGCAGTCCGACGCGAAAAGTCATTCTCAATCTGGACGTCTCTACGGGAAGCGGACGACGATTCCACGCCGATCGTCTCTATCAACGCATCGTCCTGGATGAACGAGGACGTCCCATTCGCAAGGACAGCCGGATGTTCACCGAAGCGCGTCGCATCGAGCGCGATACGCGATTGGCCCCCGGAGAAGAGCGCATCGAAGAATTCCTCCTGCCCGTCCCGGCCAGCGAGAACGCCAAAGTGACGGCGACGCTGACCTACTTCTACTCGCCACACGATCGGCCGGAGACGGAGACGCGGATCGATTTCATGACCGAGACTAAGCAACTTCTGGCTCGATGGGAACGCCAACCGTAGATGGACGCCTCTCCGTTCCTCGATTCCGACAGATTGGATGGCGACAGACGATCGATGGCGATCTCCACAATCCCCGATTCGCGTGTGCTGCCGGCAATCCGTCTGGCCGCACCACCTTCTCCATCATGGGCGTTTGCGTCTACATGGTCACCACCAATCGAGAGGTTCGCTCCCGGGCCCACGCCGACGCGCGTTGCCCGGCCACACCCGTAAAGTTATAATTGACCCGTGTATGACACAATGCCTCACAGTTGCCTCATCTGTCGTTCAAGGGCAGAATGCCTCTTCGCCGATCTGGATGATGTTTGGTTGACCGAACTGGACCGGATGCGGCAAATCAGCACCTATCCGGCGGGCGTCGTCGTCGTCTCAGAGGGCGATTGGCCATCCGGCGTGTACTCCATCTGCTCCGGGCGCGTGAAACTCTCCATCCTCTCTCCCGCCGGACGAGGTATCATCATCGGCATGGCGACTGCTGGAGATATCCTCGGCGTGCGAGCCGTGCTCTCGGGGCGACCTCACGATCTGACGGTGGTCACGCTGGAGCGGAGTCAACTCGGCTTCATCAACAAAAACGATTTTCTCACCTTCCTCCGTCGAAATGGCGCCCTGAGTTTGAAGCTGGCAGAGAAGCTGAGTCACGACCTTTACCTCGCCTACCGGGATATTCGGAGCGTGGTGCTCAAACGATCCTGGGAACGGTTGACGGAGTTACTGTTGAGATTTTGCCAGAGGTATGGTCAGGCGACGCCGGACGGCATCGAGTTGAGCATCAACCTGAGTCAAGAAGAACTGGCCAAGATGATCGGCGTCTCCAGACGAACGCTCACGCGCGCCCTGAACCAGTTGAAACGCCGGCGCATCATCGAGTGCCGACGTCGTTCCATCATCGTGCGCGATCGCACCGCCTTAGAGAAACTCCTCCCGGGCGATCGCCCATTCTGACTATCTGTTTCGCCCTCGCCTCGGTCAACGAGCCGTCGACATACTGGCTTGGGACGAATGTCCCCGTTCAATAGAGACATTTGACCTTGAACCGATTTTCCCATCGAGTAAACTGAGCGTCGGGGTGTAAGACTGCAGGCGGCTCTATAGGTGCCTCATTTGTTCAACCCGGTGGCGAGTTGCCTTGATTGCGACGTATGTATGACGCGCCGCAAAGAATCTCATTTGTTCAACCCGGTGGCGAGTTGCCCCCTTTGCATGACATGTCATATTGAGGAGGGATGACGATGAGATCTTTTCATCTTCTCGCAATAACCAGTTTGATGGTTCTCCTGGGAAGCTCTGCCTGGCTGTGGAGCGCCTCGGGAACGAGGAGGGCACAGCAGGAAGGATATGAAGTCGTTGGGATGACCCGCGTGGATGGCAACCCGGCTGTGAAACTGAGCGACGGGCGGGTGATCCCGCTGGACAAACTAGAAGACTGGGAGCGATTGCGGAAGAGAGCCCCCATTCCACCACAGAACTTCATCCCTCAGCAGCTTGCGGTGGCCGTGCCGATTCCGCCGAGTCAAGACCTTCGTCCTTACCAAACGCCTATCAAGAATCAAGATGGTCGCGGGACCTGCGTCCAATTCGCCGTCAATGCCGCTATTGAGGCTGCCTATAAGCATAGATCTGGCGTTGATTTGGATCTCTCCGAACAATATGGAAATCATTTACAGAAAATGACCTGGTTGGCAGAGGATCTTCGACCACAGGCTGGCTGCCGAGAGAATCAAGTCGGAGCATGGGGAGGTGGTGATCTCATCTATCAATTGCTCCTGTTCACCAAGTACCGTTTGCCTACAGAGGAACTATGCCCATATGTGGCCAGCTACAACTATTCAGATACGGGACAACCGGGCGATGACCCCCTCATTGAGGCAGACGACCGATGCGGACCCAATGGGAACCAACGACTGGTGGATGACTTCAACTTGAGTTCTGCGCCAACTCTTTATCACGTTCCCGAAGAGATGACGGTGACCAATTTCCCGCAAGAGGCTCTTGAGGGGGCGAGGTATGGCATCCACGCTCCGGCCTTTGCTCCACTAGACAGACGATATCTGACCGATCCGGCCTGGTACGAGGCTCGGCTGGCTGAAGGTTATGAAGTCGCCTTTGCGGCGGCGCTCTGTGGCGCTGATCCCATTCCGGATAACGGCGTGTGGGATCCAGGCGACGGCAGCGATTGTGGTGGACACGCTATGCTCATGGTCGGCTATCGGCACAATGATCGCGTCTTCATCGTGAAAAACTCCTGGGGATATGACAATCCAGCGGAGGACGGATATACCCTGATGAGCTACGATTGGGTCACCAGAGGATATGTCGTAGAAGCTGGTGTCATTCACGACGTGGAGTATTCTGAGCGTTATCCCATACAACAGCTTCTTCTTGGGAGATGGAACCTGGATCATGACGGGTGGAAGGGCATCTTGGATATTTACCGGTTGCCGGAGTTCTTCTATTCGGATCACATTCATGGAGAAGAAGACCACCGCATTGGAACCTACTTTGGACCTGACGGTGTCGCTCGCCGCGTCAATGGAGTGATTGATGGTCATCAAGTGGAGTTTTACATCGATTGGGACAACCCCAACCTCGACTACGGGGATCTTCGAGGCATGAGGTTCACCGGCTATCTTTTCACCAGAGATCATATGTACCTGGCTGGTACACTTGTTGATAACCGTGATGGCCAGACCTATGGCTTCTACGCGGTGAAAGGAGATTATCTGAGCGGCCACGGGAGGACGAGTACGCCGAGGCTGAGATCCTATATAGGAAGTTGGGCGATGAATCATGATGGGTGGCAAGGGACGCTCGATATAACCGCCGTGCGCCTCTCAGGGAGAATAACCGGAACCTATACGCCAAGAGGTGGCTCACCCCTTCCCATCACCGGCACGGTGAATCTGAGGAACATACGAGAGGTCTCATTCTCCATCCCCTTCGATCCGAATCATCCTCAGCCATTTCATGGGTACATGTATTCGTGGGAGACGGGGATTATCAGTGGAACGACAGAGTGGAATGGGATCACCTTCGGATTCGTTGCTCATCGTCTTCAGTAGAGACCTGTGGGGCCAGTGATAGCCGCAGCTTGATAATCGGTGGTACGTGGTCGTCGTTGAGGTCACTGCGAGCTCCGAAGGATGGCCATCGAGGACATCGAGTGTGTAGCTGAAGAGGACGGCCCAAGTGTGCATGGCACCGCGCTTGGGATAGGCCATGGACTTGAATTAATGCCATGTCCCGGAAGAGAGAAAGCGAGGGTGAAAGGCGACATCCTTATTCCAATGAACCATCATCATGATGGTGACCGTGGCGCTGTTATGCCTTGTGGTCCAAGCCCAACCAGCCAAGATCCTACGTCGGTGATGAGATCACAGGATTTCAAGATGGAAACCTCGATCATCCCTTCCGCACCATCAGACGAGGGATCAACGCCGCGGGACTGGACAAAGGGCCATCACTCCCTTTGGCCGCTATCACGAGAGTGTGGAGAGGAGTAGGCCTCACTGATTCGGGATTTGCAATCTCTCTCATCGATTGAGGAGGGTGGCTGCGTTGTCAGCGGCTACGCTCCATCCGTTGGATTTTCCCTCATCGACCGATTTCTCTGAGGATTCCGTGCGTCTCATTTCCGCCCATCATCCGCAGCGATTACCCGCCTCTCTCGTCATCTTTCATGTATTTTTCGCGCCTCTGCTTCCTCTTTTATAGTGGGGTGAGCTCTGAGAGTTCAATCCCGATGGTGATGAACACGGTGTGAACAGCTTCTTCGTTGGGGGATGGGGATCAATCTCAGGCTAAGGAGGTCGAGATGATGATCAAGACAGTGAAAATGGTTGGGGTTGTTGGAGTTTTCATAGCCATGCTCCAGTGGTCTTCGAGTACGGCCAATGCCCAAAGTCGTGTTACGTGGGCGTGCAGTGAAACGATGCTTCAAGTACCGGAGAATTCCCTGATCACCAGCGCAGAGACGGATGGATTCTCCGGCTCGCTCTCCTACACGACGCCGGATGGCGAATCTGGCGTTCTCGATCTGTCACTGAATCCCGCTTTCTCTCATCTCTTCCCCATGGTCGTCCTCATAGATGGCCAGACGAACGTCGTACAAGAGGCGGGTCCATTCATCGTCGCGGTTGAAAATGGAGGTCGTCTGGAGGATCTGGTGGGCAAGCAGGTCAAGGAACTCAAGGCGTTGAAACTCGAATGCGACTATTCTCCCGGCATCGGATGGATTGAAAACTATGGGACGCAATGGCAGCTCAAAGTGAAGTTCTCAGAACAACCCTCCGGAAACGGGGGCGGGCATCCCACGAGCGAGCCAGCGCAAATCGAAGGCTTCATCGTTCAGCTCGGGGAGGCCGAGATCGAGATCGGAAAGGAAGGCAAATTCGAAACGCTCACCGTGACGCCCGAAACCAAGATCACGTTGAACGGGAGTGACGCCACTTTGGACGACCTGCAATTGGGAGATAAGGCGGCGGCGAGATTTGATCCCGACACCAAGGAGGCACTGGAGATCAAGGCCGAGCGATGAACCATATCGCCCGTCCGACCACGCTGCCCGGAGAGGAAAGCCGTGTCGGGAAAGGGCTCTCTCTCACCAGCTGGGATGTCATCAGCCCATCGCTCGTGAGTGGCAGGGACGGCCTCAATTCTGGGCGCTGGCGAGGAATTTCTCTCGCTTGGGACATGTATGGGTGTGGATTCTTTCGTCCGAACGCCCGGGTGAGTTCGCACCAAGCCTCCTCAGTGGGCGCGAGTGCACATCGGGTGACCGTCTTTGGCATTCGCTTCTAGCCACTCGGGGGCCATTCACCCGGTGCAATTCGACCGTGAGGGAAACGTGCGATGAGAGCGAGCGGCGCCCAGCCTATGACTGCCTCGCCGCTCACGGGACCTGCCGTCTGGAGATGGAGCCCCGAGCCATGGAACGGATGTAGGTGACCAGGTCGCGCATCTCGTCGTCGTCGAATTTGGGCCAAGGCAGGCCCTTCTCCTGCACCAACTTCTCCATGGTCGGCGCGTGGTTCCACATCGCAGCGGCCAATTCCAGGGGAGACGCAATCGCCGTCGACAGCGTCAGATCAGGCCCGATCTTTTCCTCGCCGCCACCGAGCGTATGACAAGCATGACAGCCCTTCTCAGCGAAGAGTCGGCGACCTTTGACCACGTTGCCCGGTGGATCGGTGTAGCCGACGAAGTAGAGATAGGCGATGAGATCGGCCATCTCATTTTGAGAGAAGGTGGGGCGCGGAATGCCGAGCTGTTTCATCTTGGCCCACATCTTCGGCCCGTGATTCCACATGGCTCCGGCGATCTCGGTGACGCTCCGGTGCCACTCTCGCCGCCCCAAATCTGGACCCACCTGTCCGCCCATCCCGTTGATGGCGTGGCACCGTCGACAGCCCTTCTGAGCGAAGAGTCGGCGACCGACCAGAGGATTTCCTGGAATGGCCAACCTCGGAGTGGGGGTTCCGCTGACTGCGCGACCGCGGATGAAAGCCAGCAGATCGGCCATCTCCTTGCCACGAAATACAGGCGGGCGGATGCCGCGACGGACCATCTCGGCCGTCATTCTCGGTCCGTGGTTCCACATCGCCTGAGCCATATAAAGTGGCGAACCGTACCGCCCAAAGGTATCCAGTCGCGGACCCACCGATCCCCCCATACCTCCGACGGCGTGACAGTGGATACAGCCCTTAGCGGAAAAAAGTTCCTGTCCTCGGTGAGCATCGCCGGGCTCATTGAAGTAATTCAAGTAGTACAGGTAGGTGATGAGGTCGCGCATCTGCTCCGGTGTGAACGTGGGCAGGGGCATACCTCGTCGTCGCATCAATTCCAGCATCTTGGGCGAGTGACTCCACAGCGCGCCGGCGATTTGCAGGAAGCTTCGTCCCATCCCCACCTGGGTCAAATCGGGCCCGAGCTTGCCGCCTACTCCCCACACGGAGTGACATTTAATGCAGCCCTTATGGATGAACAGATCTCGCCCTTTGAGCGGATCGCCCGACAGAGTGACCGGTGCCTGAGCACTGGCGATCGACCAACTGATGGCCGCCAACAGCCCACTGGCCACCAGTCCGCTCATCGCCCACCATCGGCGTCGCCTTGACATATCGACCTCCTTTCTTCAGCGCTGACCGACTGCGCCATCTGGTTCGATTCCCATTCGAGGAACGCTCCCGTCGCGCGAGCCAGCCAGCGATAGATGTCGCATCGGGTTGCTCGTTCGACCTCGGCCACCAGTTTCGGCATCCAATTTATCACGTGATGGCGGAAGAAAGACCGCTGCTGGCGCCGATATTCACTGGCCAAGGTCGCGTGATGA
>RFHM01000073.1 GCA_003696865.1 Acidobacteriota bacterium
CCCACACACCATGTGGTGTCAGTCGTTGCTCAGACCCAGTGAGCGACACCGACCTCAAACGGGAGGCGAGGCTCTCTTTTCGGAGGGAAGTTGCGCCTGACCTGTTGAGCTCGTGCCAGCGCGTTCCCGGTCGTCCGGAGGAGAGGGAGCGACGGATCAGAATGAGACTCATCTCGCCATGTCTACGGGCTGGGAACGCGCGGTGGAAAGGGCAGTCCTGGAAGGGGGAGCGGTAGTGTGTTCCCGATCTTCACATCGGCTCTCTCACCTCAGTGAGTCCAAGTCCTGGAGGGTCCGGCCGGCCCTTCGCCTTGAAGAGTCGAAGGGCCCAATTCCCTAATAGCTTGACCAGCCGGTCGGCTTCTACCGTTCGGGCCGAATCGGCGGTGATGCCATGCCGGAAATAGATCTTTTTATAGATCTTGGAGATGAGCCAGTAGGCTAGCAACGCCGAAGGCCGCGTCAAACCTATTCGTCGGGCCCTCTTCATGATCTGCGGCGTAGAATAAAACCCATCCCACAAAAACCGAAGCGCATTTTGGATCTCTTCGGGTTGGAGGCGAGGATGTCGGCTGGGTAAGCCCATCTTTTCCAGAAGCCAATACCGTTCCATGCCCGGGGCGAGTTTGATGGGCAATTTGTTGTTGATCATGTGGAACCAATCGACGGTGCCGGGGAAGGGGGTGTACTTCACGAACTGGGCAAAGGCCATGTGAGAAGCATTAGCGACGCGCGCCATCGTCTCGAAAGTCTCTTCCGTGTCTGGCTCTAGTCCTACGATGAAGGAGCCGAGGACATACACTTGATGGGCTTGCATTCGAGCGATGGCGTCGATGAGATCTTGACCCGTTTTGTTGAATTCCTTCTTGATCGATTGGAGTCCATCGCGATCTACCGATTCGATTCCGACCAGCGCACCACGAATCCGCGCCTTCTCCATGGCTTTGAGGAACTCGAGATCATCGGCCACCCGGAGCGTCGTTTGGGTGAAGAATTTCGCTTCTGATGGGACGTCCATGGCTAACCGGTCCATCAACTCATAGCGTTGCTCCATGACCTGTTGATAGGCTTTTTGATTCTTCTTCCCCACCGCATAGAAGTTATCATCGGCGAGAATGAAGAATCGGAAACCGAGCGAGCAGAGGGTGTTGATCTCATCGATGATGTCATCAGTGGGTCGGATGCGCATCTGGCGTCCATCGGTCACCCAGACGGAACAGAAACTACAATTCTCTGGGCAGCCGCGCGTCGTATGGACGGAGGCCATCAAATAGCGTTCGTGCTTCATCAGATCCCATCGTGGCCGAGAGACGAAATCCGGTCCTCCGATTCGACCGCCGTGATAGAGGCGCTGGAGCGTCCCATTGAAGAAGTCGTTCACGACATCGACCCAGACGAGATCACCATCGCCGGTGACGACAGTATCGGCGCCGTGGTCGAGGACTTCCTCGGGGAAGATCGTGGCGTGGATGCCGCCAACGATGACGGTTGCCCCCGACGTTTCCTTGATTCTCTGGATCTTTTCATATGCCCGTCTGGCATTGAGGGTGTGTACGCTCAATGCGACCAGATCGGTCGATTGGATCTCATCGTAGTCGATGGGTTCAATGGCCTCATCGAGAAGCACGAGCCGATCGGCGAATTGTGCCGGCGTGGCCCCGGCAATGATGGGCATCCATCGAGGTGTGACGGCAGCAAAGCCGCTGCAAATATTAGAGGGGTTGATCAACCGAATGCATGAATCCATCTGCTCTCCTTATCTTCTTCCGCCAGCGACCACCGTCTGAGGATCATCAAATATATACCATGGCGGGCAGATTCACCAGCGAAGATGAACACCGTCGACCACCATCTCCTCAAATCACAAAGGGGATGAACCGCTTGGTCTGCTGGGCATATTGCCTATACGCCTCGCCGAACTCTCGCTCGGCCTGCTTCTCTTCATGTTTAGCGAGCCACGTATAGGCGGCAATGAGGATAGGCCAGAGGAGCAGCGTGATGACTGAAGGCCAGTGCAAAAGCCATCCCAGCGTGAACAGCAAGATGCCCGCGTATTGAGGATGCCTCATGTAGCGATAGATACCATTCGTCACCAGCCCCCGCGCTCGGTGAATGCGCATCCATCCCGCGGCGATGAGAACGATCCCCAGCAGGCTCAGCGCCGTGCCCACCGTGGCCGGCCAGTGACCGATGGTGCGAAAGAGACGTGGCGCCAACCGGGGAACCTCGACGAGCGGTGAGAGGAGAAAGAGAAACAAGGGCCAGCCAAACATCTCCGTCATGAGCGCCACCACAAACGCGATGAATGGACCTTGGGACTTCCATACCTGCTTGGTTGGACGGCGATAGGGGAGCAAGGCCAGGAAACCTAAAACAATGGCCAAGTTGAGTAGAATGAGACCGGTTTGCCCGAACGCCTTTCTGATCCACTGAATGGTCACCGGTGGTCCGTGATGGGGCCAGAGTTCAACAATGTAAATGGCGGTAAAGAGAATGATGGCCAGCCAGCCGATCACGGCCTGAAGTGTGATGAGGCCCGAGGAGGTGGCCTGATTCCGTCCGTCGTCGCGTTCGTCGCTCGATGACCGAGACCCATTCATGGTTTGCGCTCCTCCGCGGATGGGAACATGGAAATCAGAGCAAGTGTATGTTGCTTTCCTCTCTCGGTCAAGACGTCGGCTCGGATGAGAGCATCCGAGATGAGAGAATGACGAGAGCACTATTAGCGGTTCAAAATCCGCAATCCCGGCTGCTGCCGTACGAACGCCATGAGGCGAGCCAACTCGCGATCCGACAGACGGATGGCACGACGTTCGACTCGTCGTCGTTCCCGAATGTGCGGGAGAAGTCGCACAGCCGCTGCCAGGGCGCGTAAAAAAGGGAGGTTCAATGTCAGCAGAGATGAGAGTATCAGGAGGGCGACCATGCCAATATGTTCCATCACCCAGATGGGATCATGGAGATTAATCCAATGGGTGATGAGTCTATTGCGCTGCGCGATCATCGTAATCTGTCGGCGATCAAAATGGGTTCCGATGGTCGAGCTGGTCGCGTGGTAAACGATGGCTCGCGGTTCGTAGAGGATTTTCCAGCCGCGCTTCCACGCTCTCAGGCTCAAGTCCACATCTTCCCAATAGAACGGATCGAGGAACTGATTGAATCCACCCAGCTCACGCACCTTCTCGGTCGAGAAGGCGGAGAACCCTCCACTGGCGAGGATGGAGTAACATTGGATGTCCGGGCTGAGCGTCTGCCCATGACTCATGGTCGCTTCGACCACGTCGTAATTGCCGAATACGCGCCAGAATCCTCGTTTGAACTCGCCGATTTTGCCCGCTGTGATCACGGTGTGTGTTTCGGCGTCCAGCGCCTTACAACATACGGCGAAGACAGTGGGATCAGAAAAATGCGGGACCAGGTAGGAGAGGAAATCCCTCCTCACGCCAACGTCGTTGTTGAGCAGCACCGTGATGGGAGAAGCTACCCGCGCGAAGCCCGCATTGGAAGTCGAGGCGAACCCTTCATTGACCTCTTTTCTCACCGTCGTGATATGGGGATACGCGGCCCGAAGCCAGTCAGTCGTTCCATCGGTGCTTCCATCATCCACGACGATGACTTCGACGGCGGTACTCTTCTCCTGTGCATAGGCCTGCGCCGCTTCCATGACGGAAGGGAGGCCGCGTTCGAGGAGGTGGCGGCCATTCCAGGTAGGGATGACGATGCTGACTCCCGGTCGATGAGGGGAAGAAGTGAATGAAGGGCGATCCGATGGGGTCATGGGTCAAAAGGCGTTCTGCTGGCTCGGCATGGTCGGCGGAAGATGAGGAACCCCTGGAATCGCTCTTCTCCAGTCACCCTTCACAGTCCCAGAAGATGCCGGGCGGCACTTTCGGTGAAGGCGATAAACGGTTTCGGATACACGCCCACCGCAAGGACCATGACCGTTGCCGTCACCAGCGTCGCTTGCAGGCTGGTCGAGAGGGCGAGGGGCTCCTCCTCCTTGACATCGCTCATGAACATGGCTTTGATGAAGCGGGCGTAATAGTAGAGCGAGATCGCCGTATTGATCACCGCCAATACACAGAGGGCAATGAGCCACGCGTTGCCCGTCTCGATCAGGCCAGCGAACAGAAAATACTTTCCCACGAATCCGGCCGTAGGAGGGATGCCCGTGAGGCTGAGCAAAAAGATCGTCATCATCACGGCCATTCCCGGACTGCGATGAATCAAGCCATTGAAGTCATCGACGCGCTCGCCGAGGATGGTCGCCCGGCGCTGGGCCACGATGACGCCCCAGGCACCGAGATTCATGAACACGTACACGAAGAGATAGATGACCAGTCCGATATATCCCGTCTCATTCCCGGCAATCAACCCGAGCAGCAAGTATCCGGCATGAGAGATGGAGGAATAGGCCATCAATCGTTTGGCGCTGCTCTGGGTCAGAGCGGCGATGTTTCCCCAGGTCATGGTCAATGCCGATACGATGGCCAGCAAGCCGACCCAGCCGAACGATCCTCCGGCCAGGTCACCGCGTAAACTGGGCAATCCGTCAATGAAGATGCGCGCAAAGATGGCGAATGCCGCCGCCTTCGGTCCCACCGACATGAAAGCGGTCACCGATGTGGGAGCTCCTTCATAGGCATCCGGGCACCACATGTGAAAGGGAACCGCGGCGATTTTGAAGAACATGGCGGCAGCGATGAAAATCATTCCCGCCATGGCTACGAATCCCGTCGCCTGCGGCGCTTGCTGTCTGGCTAAACGGGCCAGTGCATCGGCGATCTTCGTCAAATTCGTCTCTGCCGTCAGCCCATAGATGAGCGACATACCGTAGAGGAAAATGCCCGACGAAAAGATGCCCAGGAGGAAATATTTCATCGCCGCCTCATTGGATCGCCGATCGCGCTTCAGGTAGGCGACGAGAATATATGTGGTCAGGGCCATCAGTTCGAAGCTGATGAAAATACTCAGCAGATCGGCTCCCGAGGCCATGAACATCATTCCCGCCGTGGCGAACAGGATCAATGAGTAGTATTCGCCTCGTTGTTCATTTTCCACGTCCAGGAACTTGATCGACAGAGCAATGGTGAAGATGGCGGCCAGCAGAAAAATGACCTTGAAGACCAGGGCGAATTCGTCCACCACATACATTTCATAGAATCCCACTTCGGCCGTGGTGAATGTGGCGAACATGAGAGCGAGAGACAGCCCGGCGGCGCCTAAACCGGCGAGGCTCAGATAAGCGGCCCATCGTCGCTGCTCGGGAGTGAGCATGAACTCCAGGACGAGGACGAAACAGGCGAACAGGACGACGAGCATCTCCGGCATGAGGAGTCGAGCAGCATCCTGCGCCAGGACCTGCCAATCCGGTTTGGCTTGCATGAGCAACATGATGTTCATCCCTCAGTGTCCTCCCTATCGTGAAGAGCGCGTGCCGAGAGCGTTTCGCTCATCCGGGCTATCGGAGCGCTCGGCGATCCTCACTGCCCGCCTCCGGGATGAGCCTTCCGCTCGAATGGGAAGCTCCTTGCCGGCATAGCCTGGTCTCACCTGCTGAACGATGACCTCCACCGACCGGCTAAAGTAGCTCAACACCGGCTTGGGATATAAACCGATCCAAAAGGCGAGAAACACCAGAGGAAGGAAATAGGCCCATTCCCGCTTATACAGGTCGGGGAGTTTCTTGTTCGCTTCATGCGTCACCTGCCCGAACATCGTCCGCTGGTAAAGCCAGAGCATATAACCGGCTCCCAGCACGATGCCCGTGGCGGCGAAAGCCGCCCAGAGCTTGTTCTCTTCGAAAACGCCTCGGAGGATGAGAAATTCGCCGATGAATCCGTTGAGCATGGGCAGCCCGATCGACGACATGGTCATGATCATGAACACGGCGGCGAATCCAGGCATCACATGACTGAGACCACTATAATCGGCAATCAAACGGGTGTGTCGCCGTTCGTACACCACGCCGACGATGAGGAACAACGCGCTGGTGGAGATGCCGTGATTGAGCATTTGCAGGACGGCTCCGTTCAGTGCGTTCTCGTTGAGAGCGAAAATGCCCAGCATGATCATGCCCATGTGACTGACCGAGGAATAGGCCACCAATCGCTTCCAATCCCTCTGAGCCATGGCCACCAGGGCACCGTAAACGATTCCCATGATAGCCAGAAACACCATGACCTGAATCACCCGTGGATCCTTACTGGCATCGGGAAGGATGGGGAGATTGAATCGCACGAATCCATACGTTCCCAGCTTGAGCAAAATGCCCGCCAGGATGACCGATCCCGCCGTGGGGGCCTCCGTATGAGCGTCGGGCAGCCAGGTGTGAAAGGGAAACATGGGAACCTTGATGGCAAAGCTGAGGAAGAAGCCGGCAAACAGCCATATTTGCAGATCCAGGGGGATCACCGGATGCCCATCGAGGCGTGCCGTGCCCAGCGCCTGCATGGCCATAATATTGAACGTCGGGAGACCGTTGGCGGCGCGATCGATGGCGAATTGGATCATCTGGAGCATGGATTCGTTCTGTCCTGAAATCATCTGTGCGGCCGCCGTCACACTCCGCAAGATCTCCACCCTCTGCGGATGCTGAGAGAGGTACTCGGGGAAGATGAAGTACAGCTTCAAGATGGCCAGCAGCATGACCACCGATCCCACCAACGTGTAGAGGAAAAACTTGATCGCCGCATAGAGTCGATTCTCGCTCCCCCACACGCCGATGATGAAGTACATGGGGACGAGCATCACTTCCCAGAACACGTAGAACAAGAACATGTCCATCGAGGCGAATACGCCCAGGATGCCCGTTTGAAGGAGCAGGAGGAGAATGTAATACTCCTTCACCCGATCTTGAATGTAATCCCAGGAGCAATAGATGGCGATGACGCCGATCAGAGCCGTCAGGATGATCAAAACGACGGAGATGCCATCGACGCCCAACTGATAACGCGCACCGATCTGGGGAATCCAGTTCAGGTCTTCGATGAACTGGATGCCTCCCATCTCGCGATCGTAGGTGACGAGCAGCAGGGCCGGAATCAAGCACAGCACCGCCCAGAGATTGGCGAACAATCGAATGCCCGCTTTCCGTTGTTTGTCGAAGAACAGAAGGATGATCGCCCCCACGGCGGGCAACCAGGTGACGATGGTGAGAATGTGGTATTGGGCCAGAATCTGCTCGTTCATGGCAATTTAACTCCCCCAGATGAAATACGCGGCAGTCGCAATGAGGAGCCCGAAAGTGATCACCAAGGCGTAGTTCTGGGTGAATCCCGTTTGTGCCGCTCGAAACGCGACCGAGAACACCCGGAGACCGAATCCGATGGCATTCACGATCATATCGACGATGAACAGATCGCTCCATCCGCTCAGCCGACTGGAGAAGCGCGTGAACCAGGCCGAACCGTTCACCGCGCCATCGACGACGCGCGCATCCGTGCGCCAGAACAGGCGACTGAATCCCAAGGTCAAACCGCGGACGAAAACACTCTCGTAGAACTCGTCCACCCAGAACTTGCGCGCGCTGGCGATGTAGAGCGGCCGGATGGCCTCCACGATGGCCTGGAGCGTCTGCTTCCGGTGAATGTAGAGTTGATAGGTGGCGGCCATCACGGCGGCGGCCAGCAGGACGGACGTGATCATGAGGATGTACTCGGTGGCGTCATGATGAGCCATCGCTCCGGCGTCCGTCGCTCTTCGATAGAGGACGGGATCCAGCCAACGTTCGAACCGGTGACTTCCGCCCAGTGCCGGCGGCCATCCAACGAACCCGGCGACGGCGGTCCCCACGGCCAAAGCAATGAGAGGGAGCGTCATGACCTTGGGCGATTCTCGAGGCTCCACCTGATGGGCGGGTTCATCGCTCAGTCCATGAGTCGGAACGCGTGAGGCGAACCGCGGTGATCCCCAAAAGGTGAGCGCCATCAGTCGCGTCATGTAGAAGGCCGTCAAAGCGACTCCCACCACTCCCACCAACCAGAACCAGCGCCCGCCAGGAATAACCTCGGTAGTGAACGCTCGCCAGAGAATCTCGTCCTTGCTCACGAAGCCGGCCAGGGGAAAGATCCCGCAGATGGCCAACCAGGCAATGACGAAGGTCCAGTAGGTTATGGGCATGTAGGACTTCAACCCGCCCATCTCGCGCATGTCCTGTTTGTGATGGAGCGCGATGATGACGCTGCCAGCGCCCAGGAAGAGAAGAGCCTTGAAGAACGCATGAGTGAAGAGGTGAAAGATGCCCGCTGTGAATGCTCCCACACCGCACGCCAAGAACATGTAGCCGAGTTGGGAGATCGTCGAGTAGGCCAGGACTTTCTTGATATCCGTTTGAGCGAAGGCGATGACGGCGGCCAGAATGAGCGTCGCCGCCCCGATGAGGGCGACCACGAACATCATCGTCGGGGATTTCATGAAGATGACATTGGTGCGGGTCAGCATGTACACCCCGGCGGTGACCATAGTGGCCGCATGAATGAGCGCCGAGACCGGCGTGGGACCGGCCATGGCGTCGGGCAGCCAGACGTAGAGGGGAATTTGCGCGCTCTTGCCCGTGGCTCCGACGAACAGACCGAGAGCGATCCAGGAGGCCAGGCCGAACATGCCAAATGCTTCTGTGGGCAGATAGGCCTCATCGGCGGCCAGTCGCACGACCTCGGTAAATTGCAGTGTGCCGAACAGAGAGAAAACGGCGATCATGGCCAGCAAGAAGCCGAAGTCGCCAATGCGATTCACGATGAATGCCTTCATGCTCGCCGCTTTGGCGTCGGCGCGATGGAACCAGTAACCGATGAGCAGATAAGAACAGAGGCCCACGCCTTCCCAGCCGACAAAGAGCATGAGGAAATTCGATCCCATCACCAGCGTGAGCATCATGAACATGAACAGGTTCAGTTCGGCGAAGAACCGATAGAACCCGCCATCGCCGCGCATGTAGCCGATGGCGAATACGTGAATGAGGAATCCGACCAAGGTGACCACGATCATCATGACCATGGAGAGAGGATCCACCTGGTAGGACCACTCCACCTTGAATGTCACCCGCTGGCCAGCCTGAGGGCCGAGGCTCAACTCGGCGTCGCCTCCGGGCACCCAAACGAATGAATGGGGGAAACCGCCGGCTTCCGACGTGAGATAGGGCTCCGGCCAATGAGCGGCCCGGTATTGGACGAAAACGCCCGCGGTGATGACCAGCGAGAGAAAGACCGATCCGCAGGCGATCCACGAAATGGTTCGCTCAGACCATTTCAGCGGCCTGCCGAAAATGCCGACGATGGCGGCGCTGAGCAATGGGAGCGCTGGAATGAGCCACACCAGTTTCAAGAACATAGGTCACCACTTGAGCAAATCGATCTCGTCGATGGCCACAGTCTGTCGATTTCGATAGAGCGCAATGACGATGCTCAATCCGATGACGGCCTCGG
>RFHM01000433.1 GCA_003696865.1 Acidobacteriota bacterium
GGCGATGCGCGCTTCCAGCCGCCGGATGACGAGTCTCAACGCTTCGATATCGGAAGCTCGTTCGCCCGCAGCGGCCGCCGAGGAAGTATCCTTGACCTCGGTCTGAGCATCGATGCGGTTCGATGTCCATTGCTGGGCCGCCGTCGCCGAACCGACCACCATCAGTCCCAGAGCAACGACCAGAACGATGTTATACCTCACGTGTGCATCTCGGAGTGACATCATCGCGTTACCTCCTCATGAGTGATGTGTTGATGGAATGTCGCCATGCTGGGTCACCAGCTTCTCCAGATGGTCAACAGGTGGTGGAATGCTCCCTGACGATTCGCCGGCCTGTTGCCGCGGTGAGAGGGCGCACAAAGGAGGAGTGCGGTCCGGCTTGCGCGCCGGAAGGCGCTGGAGCTATCTTTGACAATGCTGCGCCTCAGGGAGCGACCCACTCATCTGAGCGCGGCGGCGGGAGAGATCTTTTGAGCAGTGGCCATCAATCACGAGCTCAAAAGTCTCTCCCCGCACGCCCGCGGGGTGTCATGGGAGCCCCGGATGGGTCCCACGAAATTTCCATCCCCTCACCGACCCGGTGGCGATTCTTCGACCGCTTGCAGAGGATGAGGAGAAGACGCCTCCTGAGATACGGGCATCAGCCGCGCGCTGCTCATCCCCGGCGCCAGGAAGTTGTAGGCCTCCTCTCCATGGAGAGCCACGTCCAGGCCGGTTATTTCCTCCTCTTTGGTCACGCGGAGCGAAGTGACGACGCCGAGGATTTTCAGGATCACCAACGTCCCAACTCCCGCCAGGGCCCAACTGGCCAGGACGCCGATGATCTGATTCGTCAACTGAGCGGGATTGCCATAGAACAATCCGTCAGCTCCCGCCGGATTGACCGCTTTGCTGGCGAACAGACCGGTGGCAATCGCGCCCCACGTGCCGCCGAGCCCGTGAACGCCGAAGACATCCAGGGAATCGTCATATCCCCATCGGGGCTTGAGCACATTGACGCCGAGATAGCACACCACGCCCGCGCCCACGCCGATGATCACCGAAGACGGTACGGTGACATATCCCGATGCGGGCGTGATGGCCACCAGACCGGCGACGGCGCCAGTTGCCGTCCCGAGGATGGTCGGTTTTCCCTGTCGCATCCACTCGACGAACGCCCAGGTCAGACCGGCGGCGGCCGCTGCCGTGTTGGTCACGGTGAAAGCGAGGGCGGCCAATCCGCCCGCAGCGAGGGCGCTACCGGCGTTGAACCCGAACCAACCGAACCACAGCAATGCCGCCCCCATCACGGTGAGCGGGAGGTTATGCGGAGGAAGCATCTTCTCCGGGTATCCGATGCGGCGACCAATGACCAGCGCGGCCACCAGCGCGGAAACTCCCGAACTGATGTGCACCACCGTGCCTCCGGCGAAATCCAGGACTCCTCGCTTCATCAACCATCCCCCACCCCAGGTCCAGTGGGCCAAAGGATCATAGATGAACGTCGCCCATAGCAGGGCAAAGAGGATGAACGCGGTGAACTTCATGCGTTCGACGAATGCCCCGGTGATCAGGGCGACGGTGATGATGGCGAACATGGCCTGAAACATGGCGAAGGCCAGGTGAGGGACGGTCGCGCCATCGCTGGGATCGGGTCCCACGCCGCGAAAGCCCAAATGCCCCAATCCGCCGATGATGCCGCCCACGTCGGCTCCGAACGAGAGCGTGTATCCCCATAGCACCCACTGGATGCTGATCAAGCACAGGGCGAAAAAGCTGTGCATCAACGTGGAGAGAACGTTCCGCTGACTGACCAGGCCTCCGTAGAAGAGGGCCAGGCCGGGCGCCGTCATCAACATGACGAGAGCCGTGCACACGAGCAGCCAGGCCGTATCGCCCGAATGGACCACTCCCGGTGCGGTGTCCTCGGCGTACGTGGGACGGCAAAAGACCGAGAGAACGCCGACCAGTGCCAGCCAGGCGGCCAGAGGCAGGAGTCGCCTTTTCTTCAACCGTTTCCTTTTCATCGGTTCGTCACCTCCTTCGACTTCAGTGTGGTGGTATTCACTGGGGGTATTGAGTTTGCTCTCGGCGCCGTGGGCCAGTATGATGATACCGGCCGAGCCGGGATGAGCCCAATGTGCCCGAGGAGGTGTGAGTGCATCACACTTCCGGCTCAACTCGCTCGGCCACGGCGATGCTCACAGCGCCGCTTCACCGCGCTCGCCGGTGCGAATGCGAATGACCTCTTCGACCGGCATCACGAAAATTTTTCCATCGCCAAACTTGCCCGTACGGGCCGTCTTCAGAATGGCGTCAATGGCCAGATCGACCATCTCTTCGGGCAGCACGACCTCGATCTTGATCTTGGGCAGGAATTCCACTTTGTACTCGGTGCCACGATAGGTCTCGGTGTGTCCCTTTTGACGACCGAATCCTTTGACTTCGGTGATCGTCATGCCCACGACGCCAACTTCTTGAAGTGCCGTTTTGACCGCTTCCAGCAGATGCGGTCGGATGATGCTCTCAATCTTCCTCATCATGCCTCCTCATCGATTCGATTTTTGACCTCGCCATCGAGCGCTTCCAGCAAAGCGCGTTCGACCTCGGCCATGATGTCGGCGGTGAGTTTCTCCCCCCGAGCGTCGGTGACGTAAAAGACATCGACGGCCAGATTCTTCTCGGTGGCGACCTTGGCGAAGGTGATATTGAGTCCGAGAGCGGTGAGCGTACTGGCGATCGTGTAGGCCAACCCGGGTTCATCTTCGGCCTTCACCTCGATGACCGTGCTCGTCGCCGAGGCCGTGGAATCGAATCGCACCACGATCGGCGCAGGGCGATGGGCGGCGTGGCCTCGGCGACGATGCGCCACTTTGGCGCGCCAGATCTGGACGGCCGCCGCCACATCGAACCGACCGATCATGGCATCCCTGAGGTGGCGCTCGACTTTCGATTGCCATTCGGGTCGGACGGGGCGATGACCGGAAACTTCACAGACCTTGAAGGTGTCGATGACGATGTCGTCCTCGCGAGTGTAGAGATCGGCGCTCAGGATATTGAGGCCCTGTGCCGTCAGCGTTCCGGCAATGAGGGCGAAGAGTCCCACGCGATCGCGCGTACACAGGGTCAACTCGGTGCATGATTCCCGCTCATGCGTCCGCCAGTCGATGGCCAGCGGCTGAGCGTCCAATCGCTTGACCAGCAACAGGTGCCGCGCAATACCCTGAGGGCGAGTGGCGCGCAGATAGCGATCGGGCATCATCGCCAGATGACGTTCGATTTCGCTCGGCAAGAACTTGATGGGCAGCGCCCGATTGATCTGCTCTTTGAGGACGGCGCGGTGAGCGTGGCGTCCCCGCATCGGCCGACCGCCGGTGAGGCGCGCCCGCGCGCGGGCGTACAGTTCCCATAACAGCGCTTCCTTCCACTCGTTCCATACGCCCGGTCCCACGGCGAAGGTGTCGGCATAGGTCAACAGCAACAGCATGTTCAGATGGTCGAGCGTCTCCACCTGACGAACGAAATCCTCGATGAGAGCGTCTTCGGTCAAATCCCGTCGCTGGGAGAGGTGGGACATCAACAGGTGATGCCGCACCAGGAACACGACCTGGGCCGTTCGGCTCGATTCCAGCCCCAGCCGCTCACAGACGCGCTCGGCGAGACGAGCACTTCGCGGGACGTGGCTGCCACTTCGTCCCTTTCCAATGTCATGGAGGAGGAGCCCCAAATAGAGCACGGCCGGATCTCGAACCTCGGCGAAGATCTTCTGGAACGGGATCAGGCGAGACTCTCGACGATGAGCGACCTCATCGAGGGCTTCGATGGCCCTCAGAGTGTGCTCGTCGATGGTGTATCGATGGTAGAAGTCGTGTTGAACCAGAAAAGTGATGCGGGCGAATTCCGGGAGATATCGACCGAGGAATCCCGTCTCGTGCATCAAGCGCAGCGCGCGTCCCACGCGGCCACGACGGCCGAGAATATCGAGAAAGAGTCGACCACTCTCCGGCGCGGCACGAAACGATCGGGTCACCAGCGAGAGATTGGCGCGAATGGCTTGCTTCAGTTCATCGCTCAATTCCAGATCTTCGAGCTGCGCCCGCGAGAAAACGTTCAGAAGCTCCTGCGGTTCTCTCCGGAAGAGAGGCGCGCTTTCATCCAGGGTGAGTCGGTTCCCCTCCCGGCGAAGCTGGCCAGACC
>RFHM01000074.1 GCA_003696865.1 Acidobacteriota bacterium
AACGGTTCTTCATCGGAGAGCCGCGGTTGATCTTTGTCACACCTCGATTGCTCACCGTCTCGGATCTACACTTATGTAAAATTTATCTTGACTTTTTGTGATGCAGGGATATACTGCTCCAAGCGATAGGGAGGATGTCATGGTTTGCGACCGCGGCGAGATATATGGTCGTCGAGCTGCCCAAGCGCCAGGATTATATCATGGTTTCCAAATGCTGTGAGATGTCGGTAATGTGCCCGATGTGCGGCGCTCTCGATGCTCGCTCAGCATCGGGCGGCTTCTATTGTTTTTCTTGCAGTGAAGTCATGGACTTGGAAGAGTTGGAAGAGGTTGAGTTAAGTTGATCTTTACCAAGAGAAAGGAGCACCTCTTCATCCCAACCTGGCCCGGGCTGAGAACGCTCACCTACGCCAACGCCGGGCGCGAGCTTCCCGTACGGGAGTCTCCCGGTAGGCTCCCCTCCTCTCACGTGGGTGATCGAGAAGATCAATCGCTCGTTCACTCACTTGTACAATGCAAAGATCGGTGATTCATCGGAACCTTTCATCTGTTGCGCAGAATATCCGGGAGAAAACAAAATGCGGTTGATGAAGATGAAGCCGCAGGGGATATTGAGACTGTTCTACTTATGCTTTGCTCTGGAAAGCCTGAGCCCAGTGGGGATGTTGGGTAGAGGGTACACGGCACGTACGCGAGCCGTTATGGTGCAGGTGCCCGCCTGCACAACCAGTCAGATCAAGATCAGCGAAGTTGAGGCGGATCCTGTCCAGTCGGGAACTGACGCCGCCTTCGAATGGTTTGAATTATTCAATACTGGATCCGAATGTGAAATGAACGGTTGGACGATTACCGACAATACGAGTTCTGATAATCTCTTTTCAGGCAAGAATGGCAGTAACGCCGTGCGTATTGCCACGCTGGGACACATCATTGTCGCTGCTAACAAATCCAATTTTCTTGCCAATCATCCGGGGTTCTCCGGCGCAGTGATTGAAGTCAGTGACGGGAATATCGGTAACGGTCTCAATAACTCTGGCGATTTCCTCGAGCTCAAAGACGGTTCGGATGCATCTGTGGATTGTGTGCGGTGGGGAAATCCTCCAGCAAACCCATGTGGCTTCAGTGTAACTCCCCCTTCCGGGAACTCCAACAAAACGTTGCAGCGGACGCCGACCGATGGCACGGACACTGATACAGCAGGTGACTGGACCAGTGCTAATGTTGAGAGCCCTTCGGGTTCACCTACCGCTGTCATCCTCTCGTCCTTCACCGCGCGCAGCGCTAAAACCCGGGTACTCATCGAGTGGGAGACGGTCAGCGAATTCGATCTCGTCGGTTTCAATCTCTTGCGCAGTGACAGCCCGGATGGGCCTTTCGTTCACATCAACCCCACGCTCATTCCCGCCCAGGCGAGCGGCAGCATCACTGGCGCCCACTACCAATACGCTGACGCCGATGTCGTCAGTGGCACGATGTACTATTACGTTCTGGAAGGTGTGAACTTCGACACCAGCACGGAGCAGTGGGGTCCTGTCTCCATTCAGTTCCGCGGACTGGGCATTTTGAAAGTCGGCGATCCTCAGATTAAGATTAAATAGCAACTCCTGCATCAAACAGCTGCTCGGCGATAGTATGGATCGCCTCTGACTCCACAAGCCTTCTGAAAAGTTGACTCATGGAGCCAGCGTCGCGTCTCCTCTCGGGAGGAGTTGCTCAGGTCCAGGGTCATCGAAGCGGCCGGGGTTGTGCTACACTTTGCTTCCGGGGATGGCGGCCGGACATGTGACGCGATGTCCAGATCGACGGTATTCCAAAACCAGTCTCATTGGGATGGGCGCGCCCAGCGATGGGGATTGTACGTCCACATTCCGTTCTGCCCCTATCACTGCATTTACTGCGACTTCGACGCCGGCGTTTACTCCCGGCACCTGATCCCGCATTATGTTGCCGCGCTCCGTCGTGAAATGGCCTTCGTCGGTCAGAACGCTCCTCAGGATGTGATCGCCGACACGGTGTATTTCGGCGGCGGAACGCCTTCGCTCTTCCCCGTCGATCGACTGGCCGAAATCCTCCGCTCCCTCGACGAGCACTTCATCATTCTGGAAGGGGCGGAGATCACGCTGGAGGCCAATCCCGAATCGATCACGCGCCAGAGGGCGGAGGCCTTGCGGCGCCTGGGCATCAATCGGGTGAGCGTGGGCGTTCAGTCGTTCATCGACGAGGAACTCCGGATGCTCGGTCGAGGCCATACGGTCGAAGATGTACAAGCGGCCTTCGCCGCACTGCGCCAGGCCGGATTCCAGAACATCAATCTGGATCTCATCGGTGGGCTCCCCGGTCAATCGATGGAGCGCTGGCTCTCCACGCTGGACGCTGCGTTCGCGCTCCGGCCCGAGCACTTGTCCATGTACTTGCTGGAGGTGCACGAGGGGACACCATTGGCGCGATTGCTCGCCCAGGGACGATTGCCGCGCCCCGATGACGAGCTGAGCGTGGAGATGTATTACGCCCTCTGCGATCGTGCGCGGGCGGAAGGATACGAGCACTACGAGCTCTCCAATTATTGCCTGCCGGGATTTCATTCGCGGCATAATCTCAAATATTGGTCGGACGAGCCCTATTGGGGGTTTGGTTCCAGCGCGGCCAGCTACGATGGTCGCGAGCGGCGCGTGAACGTGAGGACGCCGCGCGCCTATATCGATCGCGTTCGCCAATGTGGACACGCCACGGCCGAGCGCATCCCCATGACGCCGGAGCGGCGTCGGCAGGAGGCATTGTTTCTCGGATTGCGGCGAATCCGGGGCATCGATCTTGGAGAATTCCGGGCGCGCTACGGCGTTGACCCCTGGAGCGCGTACGAAGCCGAACTCCAGCCGCTGGTGGACGCCGGCCTGGTGGTCAAGGAGGGTGGACACTTGAAGCTCACCCGCAAAGGATGGGTGCTGTCCAACGAAGTGTTCGCCGTATTCGTGTGAGCCGATCATCGAAGCGATCGATCGAGGCGCTCCCCGACGGGCAAAAGCGGGCCATTCCAGCAGGAGCATTCCCCGGCCGAACGGTTGGCCTCATCCACCATCCCCCGGTAAAGATGCCCACCCTCATCCGGTTGGTCGCCGCTCGGGCGTGGGGTTGTCGGGCTCTGAACCTTGGCACATGCTGTGTGGTTCGGCGTGAGCCTCAGCCTGATGGGCGATTCCACATAGAGCCAGAGTCCCTCCATAGTTCATGAACGAGCCGCTTTCTCTTTCTCACCAACTGTGAACCTTTTCCTAGTTTCGCCGTCCGACCTCCTCTACGCTGGAACATGACGCGAAGCGAACGGAGACTTATGGTGAACCGGAACGCCGCGTCATGGATAAGGAAAAGAGAGGTGAACTTCATATGGAGACGAACATCAACTCATTCAGTCCTTCATCGACACCCCGGGATGAGGCCGATCGAACCTCGGGTTCTCGCCGATCGTCGCCGATGGAGCGTATCGCCAGATGGCGCTGGTTCCTGACCCCGGTCCGACTGGTTGTTTCGCTCGTCCTGTTCAGCTTGGGATTCTGGTCCCATTCCGCGTACAACGCCCACGTCACGCTGCAGAACACGCAACTGCTCCACCATCAGCTCAACCGCACTCGTCAGCGAGTGGACTCCCTCACCGCCCAACTGGCCGCCGATGAGGCGCAGTTCGGTCAGGTCGATGTCGATATCCAGAACCGCCTGACGCGCGTGGAACAAGGCCTTCGCGCGACCAGGAGAGACGCAGTGGCCGGTCAACGCGCTCTTCAACGATTGAGCCGGGAACAAGCTCGTCGATGGGACCAGTGGCAGGAGGTCGTGAATCGCCTGCGACAGCGCAATCGCGCCCGTTGGTCTCAACTGCGTTGGGAAATGGAGAGGACGTTCGGCGCGCTCGCCCAGGAAGTCGATGTGGCCCGAGATCGAACGGCAACCGCCCAACGCTCTCTGCTGGAGACCGATCAGACGATGACGCGCATCCAGGCCGTTCAGGATAGCCACGCCCGGCACCTCGCTCGCCTGGACGGCCAGGTCGCCGGGCTGAGCCGTGAAAGCGATTATGCCGACGTCCCGTTCGAGGTGAACAAAGCTCTCGGCCGACAGGCGGTGGGCGATATCCAGGTCCAATTGAAGAAAACCAACGTCAAAAAACGCCGATACAGCCTCATTCTGTTCGTCAGGGGGGCGAAGATGGTAGAGAAGAATCGCGTCCTCGACGAGTTCATCAGCTTCACCGTGGGAGATGAGAAACGACCTCATCAATTCGTCGTCAAGCACATCGCCAAAGATCGCGTCATCGGTTATCTGAGGATTCCCAAGCTCCTGATCGGGAAGCTGGAGCCGGTCTCCTTGCCGGAGCAGAAGCTCGAACCGCGGCGCGTCGATCCCACGAGGCAATCAATGGAGGAGTTTCCTCATCTCACTCATCGGGAAGAGTAAAATGATGATGGATGCACTGGTCAAGAGGAGGATCAAGCCGGCAGTGGCCGTCATTTCCTCGCGTCTTCTGCAATGGGCTCATCGAGGGTCGCCCCTCGGTGTTCTGTTCGTTTTGGCCTTCATTGGCTCGGCTTTCGTGCCCCTCCCGGTGGAATTGATGTTGATCGCTCTGGTCCATGCCGTTCCTCATCGATGGATCAAGCTCAGCGCGACGATGGCGGCCGGCTCGTTCATCGGGGGCATCGTGACCTACTTGATCGGATACTTCCTCCTGGGCTTCGTCGAACCCTCGGCGGTGACGTCTTGGGGCCTGACGGCCGACTGGCAACGGGTCTGGTCGGTATATCGCAGCGGATGGGGCGCCACAGTCATCGCCGCCGTGGCCTTCGGCGGTGGACCATATAAGATCGCCACCATCGCGGCTGGAGCCACGCGCATGGATTTCCTCCTGTTCGCTTCGGTCCTGGGAATGGGACGTATAGGGCGGTTTCTTCTGGTGGCCGCATCGGCCAGACGAGATCCGTCCCCGTCGATCCCGAGATGGCCTCGCTCGCTTCGGATCGTCGCTCTCATCGTGCTGGGCGTGACCGCCGTTTCGGCCGTCGGATTCGCCGCCTTGTTCTGACGAGGGCGATCCCCATCCGCATGCGAGGGCTGCCTCGATTTCTGTTCACACTCTACGCCTCTGGTCCTACGGATGGAGCGCGAGATGGCATCTTGCGCCACCTTCCAGGAGAGAAAAGGTTGGTGAACGTCCGCGGGGATCACACGGCGATCCTTCCGGGATCGATCGAGCCTTTCATCCCTCACCTCAGAGAGTCTTCCGGTTCGGCGAGAGCCGCTCGATCCACAAACCAGGCCACCGAGCCTCGCGGGCGAACCATGGCCGCCGGATAGAGCGTGCGCGCCCGCTGCGGCTCGTCCAGAAGCGCGCGCATCACCGGTCGTTTTTCCTCTCCGGAGACGAGAAACATGACCTGGTCTGCGGCGTTGATCGCCGGCAGAGTGAGCGAGAGTCGCCGGCGCGGTTCCACCGGCGCCTCGGTGACGACGACCCAGCGCGCGCGTTCTCTGAGCGCCGGCGAGCCCGGAAACAGCGAGGCTGTATGGCCATCGGCTCCCACGCCCAATAGCACCAGATCGAATGTCGGTCCAGCATCGCCAAAAAAGGATCGCAACGTCTGCTCGTACGCCCGTGCGGCCTCTTCTGGAGGAGATATATGAGTGGGCATGGGGTGAACGTTCTCCTCGGGCAGGGAAATGCGATCTAAGAGCGTCTGACGGACCATGCCATAGTTGCTCTGCGGATCGTCCGGCGGCACATAGCGTTCATCTCCCCAAAACAGATGAATCCGATCCCAGGGCAGACGGTGGCCATGCTCCTCGGCGAGCCGATGATACACCGGACGCGGCGTGTGCCCTCCGGCCAGGGCCACGGCGCATCGTCCCTTGAGCGCGATGGCCCGTCGCATTCGATGAGCGATCTCCTCGGCCGCCCGGCGAGTCAAGATCGACCGATCGGGATAACACCGCACTTCCCAGCTCACAGAATCGTCCATGCGTCTTTCATTCGGCTCAGCAGGTGGTCCGCTTCTCTCGGCCCCCAGGTTCCCGCCGGATAAGGATGGACGGGGAGGCGTCGTTGCAGCAGCGGCGTGTACAATCGCCAGGAGGCTTCCACTTCGTCGGCGTGGACGAAGAGCGTCTGATCGCCGGTGAGGACATCCAGGAGCAAGGTTTCATAGGCGTCCGGTAGCGGACCGAACACTTCGTCATACCGGAATCGCATGCGGTGAGCCTGCAGCGCCATGGTTTGTCCGGGCGCTTTCACCTCGAACGAGAGATCGAACCCTTCGTCCGGCTGGAGCGTGATGACCAGGATGTTGGGGCGGATGCCGGGCCCATCCGAGGACCGGAAGAGCGAGACCGGCGGACAGCGAAAGGTGACGACGATTTGCGTCACCCGGCGCGACAACCGCTTGCCGGTGCGCAGATAGAAGGGGACGCCCTGCCACCGCCAGTTGGCGATCTCCAGTCGCATGGCGACGAAGGTCTCCGTGCGCGAATCGGGCGCTACGCCCGGTTCCTGGCGATATCCGGGCACGGCGCGACCGTTGATCCGACCGGGCGCATACTGACCCAGAACGACGTCCTCGGGCCGGATGGGCTCGACCGAGCGCAGCACTTTGATCTTCTCGTAGCGGATGGCGTCGGCTTCGAACGCCCCGGGCACCTCCATGGCCGTCAGCGTGAGCAGTTGTGTGAGGTGATTTTGCACCATGTCGCGCAGCGCGCCGGCTTGCTCGTAGTACCCGGCGCGACTCCCCACGCCCAACTGCTCGGCCACGGTGATCTGCACGTTCTCCACCCGATCGCGATTCCATAAGGATTCGAACAGGGCGTTGCCGAAGCGAAAGGCGAGCAGATTCTGGACCGTCTCTTTCCCCAGGTAATGGTCGATGCGATAGGTTTGCGATTCGTCGAAATACTGGTGAACGAGGCGATTCAGCTCCTCGGCCGACGCCAAATCTCGCCCAAATGGTTTTTCGATGACCAGCCGCGTCCAACCGGCACTGCGATTGAGTCCCGTTTGTCCGAGCGCGGTGATCGTCCCCGGGAAGGCGACCGGCGGCAAGGCCAGGTAAAATACCCGATTGCCCGGCAGGTGGTGCGTCCGTTCCAGTTCCTCAATGCGGGCAGCCAGAGCCCGGTAATCTTCCGGCTGTCCACGACCAATGGACTGATAGTGCAGGCACTCGTCGCACCAGTGGGTACAACGATCGTCCACGGTCAATCCAACGGCGGCCAAGGCTTCCCGGGCCATGGCCCGAAACGCCTCGTCATCCCACTCGGCGCGTCGCGCGGCGCCCAGAATCCGGCAGTTTCGGCCGAGCAGCCCCTGGGCGGCCAGGTGGTAAAGAGCGGGGAGCAACTTCCGGCGCGTCAGATCGCCCGTGGCCCCCAGAATGATGAACAGACAGGGTTCAATCCGCGTCTCGGACATGATCATTCCTCCCGACGGATGGCATGACCGCCGAACTGGTGTCTCAATGCCGCCAGTAGCCTGTCGGCAAACGAGTCTTCGACTCGGGAACGCAACCGCGCGAGGAGCGACAGCGTGATGACCGGAGCGGGAACATCCAGGTCGATGGCCTCAAAGACGGTCCACCGCCCCTCGCCGGAGTCGGCCACATAGGGCGCGATGCCGCTCAGGGTGGGATTCTCCTCGAGCGCGCGGGCGATGAGATCCAGCAACCAGGAGCGCACCACGCTGCCCGTGCGCCAGATCTCGGCCACCTGGTGGAGGTCGAGCGCGAACTCTTCCTTGTGTCGGAGCAGAGCGAAGCCTTCGGCATACGCCTGCATCAGGCCGTACTCGATGCCGTTATGCACCATCTTGACGAAGTGGCCGGCGCCGCTGGGGCCGACGTGCCCCCATCCCCGGTCGGGAGCTGGAGCCAGCGTCTCCAGCAGAGGCCGCAGGCGCTCGACGACCTCTCGTTCGCCTCCGACCATCAGGCTGTAGCCTTCTCGGAGCCCCCAGATGCCTCCACTGGTGCCCACATCCACCAGAGAGAGGTGCCGCTCTTTGAGCCTGGCGGCCCGCCGCTGGGTGTCCTTGTAGTTGGAGTTGCCGCCATCGACGATGACGTCTCCCGGTTCGAGATGCCCGGCGAGCGCTTCGATGGTCTCATCCACCGGGTCACCGGCGGGAACCATCAGCCAGACGATCCGGGACGGCGTCAATTTATGGACCAGATCTTCGAGGGATCTCGCCCCTTCAGCGCCTTTTTCGACGACGCGCCCGATGGCCTGTGGATCGCGGTCGTAACCAACAACGCGATGGCCGCCTCTGAGCCATCGCTCCGTCATATTGGCGCCCATGCGCCCGAGTCCGATCATACCGACTTCCATGACATGTCCTCCCGGTTATTGAAGCTCCAACGCCACGCCGTGGCGGCGAAGTTCCCGCTGGAGTTGCTGGGGATTCTGATAGTGAATGGTGCGCATTCCCAACTGGCGAGCGCACTCCAGATTCAACGCCCGGTCATCGATGAACAGGCACTCTTCCGGAGTTCGTTGCGTGACGCGGAGCACGATCTGGTAGATGGCACGATCGGGCTTCCGTACGCCCAGAAAGCAGGAACTGAAAAAGAGGGCGAACAGATTCCGCAGCCCAAATCGCTCGATGCGGTATTCGTTCAACTCCAAGGACTCGTTGTTGAGCGTCGCCAACAGGTAGCGTCCCGAGCGAGCCAGTCGTTCAACGATGGCCAGCGTTTCCCGAATCGGCTGGGATTGCGCCCACATGAACGCGGTGAACTCCTCCCGCGTGAACCGACGCGGTCGATGGAAGATCGTCCGCTCCAGATATTCCTCCAACGTGAGGCGTCCGGTCTCGAAGTCGGCGATGACCAGTTCGTGCCGGTCCTGGAAGTCTTCCCAATCCAGATGGAACTGTTCGGCCGCTCGATGCCGTGACGCCCGGTCCCAACCGTTGGTCAGGAGCACGCCGCCCACATCCCAAAACAGAGCCGTGATCTCCCTCATGCGAGCACCTCGGCCAGTGCGTTCAAACCCTCGATGACATTGCGCCCCAGATTGACCCGGAGCACGCGCCGTTTGCGCTCGATGAGCGCGCGATAATCTCCTACAGCTTGGGCGCGGATGAGCGTCCCGAAGCTATAGCCGGTCTCCGGCACCGGCAGGTCATCTGTCGGTTCGTCTACCAGTTGCAGGAACAGTCCCGTGTTGGGCCCGCCCTTGTGCAACTGACCGGTGGAGTGGAGGAAGCGGGGCCCGTACCCCAGGGTCGTCGCCAGCCGGAGTCGATCGCGCAATCTCGTTCGCACCGCGTGCAGACGACGGGTCGTCTCCGGCGTCGGTGCCAGATAAGCCTGGATGGCCACGTAATCCCCGGGTCGAGCCGCGCTCAACCAATTTGACACGGCGCGCCTCAATGCCTCCCGTTCTCCGGCGGTGACCTCACCGACCGCGCTCGCCTCTCGACTCGCCTCGTCTCTCGGCGTCATCGCCTCCCGGGCCAGTCTCTTGGCCAGTTCCACGTCGGGCTGATTGAACGGGTGAATGCCCAGCACCGAACCGGCGGCGGCCACGGCGACTTCCCAACGGAAGAATTCCTGCCCGAGATCGATTTTCTCGGTCAATCGGATACCGACCACGGGATGACCTGCCGCCTCCAGGGCCGCCACCCGATTTTCTCGATCTTCCTCATCCCCTTCCAGAGTCATGGAGACGAAGAAACGGTCTGCCCCATAGGCTTCCGGGGGCGCCAGTGGTTCATCGGTGACGGGGACGATGCCCTTGCCCGCTTTGCCCGTGCTCTCGGCGATGAGTTGCTCCAGCCAGGCGGGGAACGCCGCCAGCGCCGGCGAGGCCAGGAACGTGACCTTATCCCGGCCGGCCAACGCCAGCTCTCCCAGCGCCGCGCCCAACACCAGGCAAGGATTGTTCGATTCGGCGACGCAAAACGCGCAGGCTTCGGCCATCGTCCAGGCGCGGTCCAGGATTCCCCTAACATCCACGCCAATCAACGCCGCCGGAACCAGCCCGAAGACGGTGAGCGCCGAATACCGTCCGCCCACGTCGGGCGGAGCCGTGAACAGGCGGCGGAAGCCTCGCTCGTGAGCCAATGCCGCCAACGGCGTCTCCGGGTCGGTGATGGCGACGAATTGACGCCCCGGCGCGCTCGTCGTCTGGCTCAGGCGGTGCCAGAAATAGCGAAACAGCGAGAGCGTCTCCACCGTCGTGCCCGACTTGCTGGAAACGAGAAAGAGCGTGTGCGCCAGATCGAGTCGAGCGTCCACGGCTCGCACGGCCATGGGATGGGTGCTATCCAGCACGATCAACTCGGGGAACCCCGGCGCCTGACCAAATGTGCGCTGGAAAACCTCCGGAGCCAGACTGGAGCCGCCCATGCCCAACAGGACCACGTGGCGTATCCCTTCCCCTTTCACCGTCTCTCCGAAGCCGATCACCTCGTCCAGTTGTTCGGGCATCGTTTCGGGCAGGGTCAACCAGCCCAGGCGATCCCGGAGTTCGGGCAGCGGTTCGGGCGACCAGAGCGTGTGATCTTTCTGCCAGAGTCGGCAGGCGAATCGAGCCGCCTGCCACGTTCGCACTCGCTCATCGACGCGGTCCCGATAGCGACCCAGATGCAAGCTCTGGCGATCCACCCGTTTCTTCAGGAT
>RFHM01000434.1 GCA_003696865.1 Acidobacteriota bacterium
GATCACCATCGTCGATGAGGAGGATCGCAGATCATGGATCGTTCCCGAGATGTTCTCAACCGGCCAGCCATCGTACTGCGATGGATTGCGCGCGTGGTGGGCTCATTGGCAGCCGTGTCCTGGCTATTCATCATCGTTGCTGGAGTTCTAGCGGAAGAGGAGCCGTGGACATCTGAGTCAACCGTACTGGCTGTTCTTGGAGTTGCTTCAGCACTCGGCGTGTTGATCGCCTGGTGGAAAGAAGGACTAGGGGGACTGCTTCTATTCGCCTGTGGGATAGCTGGGAGTATGTTCGCCGGAATGGCGGCTGGTCGCAACAAGGCTATGGCTATGCTCGTCACAGGAGGGCCTTTTGTGGTAGCCGGTTTTTTCTTTATCGGGAGTTGGTGGTTGCTGAGGAGGGGAACTGAGAGTGCCTAACAAGGCGCTGTACCGGACGGCAATTCCGCTGGCGTTCCATTGCCACCGGTGAGCTCCGGGCGTTAAGCTGAAAGGATGAATCACGTGACGACACCAGAGCACTGGGAAAAGGTTTACCAGACTAATCCACCAGATAAAGTCGGGTGGTATAAGCCTCGCCTGGAAACTTCTCTCCGGTGGATACGAGCACTCTCTTTAGACAAAGATTCACCCATCATTGATGTTGGTGGTGGCGCTTCTACATTGGTCGATGACTTGCTGGCGGATGGCTATCGCTCAATAACCGTGTTGGATCTGTCGCGCACGGCTTTGGCATTGGCAAAAAAACGATTGGGTGAAAGAGCAGCATCGGTCACTTGGCTGGAAGCAGATATCACCTCCGTTGACCTGCCAGCCTGTCATTACGACTTATGGCATGATCGGGCCGTATTTCACTTTTTGACGCACCCACGGCAGCGAAAGCGGTATGTAGACAATCTCCTGAAGGCGTTAACGCCCTCAGGTCACTTAATCATAGCCACGTTCTCTCCAGAGGCACCTCCGAGTTGCAGCGGGCTGCCCGTGGAGCGATATTCCGCTGATAAATTGCAAAGAATCCTGGGCTCGGAGTTTCGGCTAAAGAAGAGCGTCGAAGAATTACACATTACTCCAGGCGGAGTAGAACAAATGTATCTGTATTGTCACTTTCAGAGGACAGCCTGACAAGTCGCTGCACCTGACCGCTCTGATGCGCCATAGCGGCAGGGGAGCATAGATGTCAGGCACCATGACAAAGTGGAGGAAATCATCGATGAGAAGAATGAGAGAATGGGCCAAAGGTATCGCCGCGCAAGGAGGCACCTTTGTTTTCTTCATAATGGCGTTTGAAGTCATGATAATGATCAGTCCCTTCGCCTTTTTCTTCTATTCGGTATTCAACCCTATCTTCCATTGGTTGGATGCCTATCCCATGACCAGATGGCTCACACACTTTTTCTTGCCCCATATGATATTGCCGCCAACTGTGCCCCTAAAGATCATTCGGATTACAGGTTCTGTATTATTCATTGTGGGTTCCATCACGTTTACTGTTTGTGCTCTACAGGTCTATCTTGGGAAGATACTCAAGTGGGGGATAGCGACGCGGGGGCTCTATCGTTTTGTACGACATCCTCAGTATACCTCACTTGGTCTATGGGGAGTGGGCATGGCCATCTTATGGCCTCGCTTCATAGTCCTCGTCACCCTCTCCATTATGTTCATTCTTTATTACTTCTTGGCCAAAGACGAAGAGCGCAGAATGATTCGGCAATATGGTGATTCGTACAAAGAGTATATGAGAAAAACCGGGATGTTTTTTCCGCGGCTACGGGCAAACAAATTCTCTTCTTCATTATCGGCCCGTCCATTTCAGCCTAAAACTCTACTCACTTTGACATCCGTGGTCATTCTCGTTATTGGCACCGGCTTTGTATGCCGGATTGTCACACTGAATTCGCTCCGGCTTCAGTCAAAAGATAACGTAACTCTTGTATCAATCATGCCGGAGGATAGCGAGAAAGAAACCGCTGTCTTGAATGCGATGCAGTCAGCAAATGTTGCGTTTCTAGACAAAGACAAGACATATCTGGGATATGTAATGCCGGTAGACTATATCATGCAAGGCATGATCGCCAATACGGGGAGTGAACATCAGTTATATAAACAACATCATACGATCGGCCTCATTGCCGATTGGGTTCTTCATCCCTTTGGGCACTTAAGGCGTCCTCCTTCAGCGCAAATGGCAAAGATGAGAAATGTCGACCCGGCCATGGCAAGACGGCATCATTGTCCTTTAGGAATTAATAACCCGGATATGGACTGTGGGAATTGTGAATTTAGAAGGATAATATTTGTTGAGGTAGATAATTCCTCAAGCCATAACATTTCCGGTAAGGAATTCTTTGCATTTAACGCCAGAAGAATTCCCGTCGGACTCATTGATATCAGCATCAAGACGGGCAAAATAATAAACAAAAGGCAAGTGGAGCCGAAAACGGCTTGGGGCGATGTCCCAACTCCGGAAATATAGCACCGAATGAGGTGTTTCACCTGCAGGGGAGCCGCCGTATGAGAACGGGGAAGCGCCGTCCGATATGTGGGAGGTGCATGGGGAGATACCGGGAGATGGCGGAGACGAGAGACGAGTTGGTGCATGACGATGGGGGATGAGCCGACGGGTAGTGTCGCGAACGGTGGAAGAAGATTCACCGACGACGGCGGCGCAATTGAAAGAGATGACGGGGTATGGGGCACCGCCTGAAACGGGCCGGATTCAAAATCGACAGGAGGAGACCCGTGAATCGGCGAATCGCGAAGAACCTCTCCCGGTGGGGCCTTTTGCTCGTTCTCATCCTCGCTTCATCATACCGACAAAGATATCCGGCGCAGACTCGGATTGTGGATCGAGGAATCTTCGCTCTCCTTCAAGCCGGGCATCTCATCGGTCAAGAGACGTTCACCCTGCGAGCATCGTTGGGCGGAGGATATCGCCTGACTTCAATGGCCGAGTTGGATGTGGGGGCGGGACAGTTGTTGCAACTCGATCAGGACTTTCATCTCGATCGTCAATGGCGGCCTCGACAAGGGCAATGGCGCTTGCGGTCGGGAGGCGTGCTCGGGCAAGCCAGCGTGGAGGTTCACGGACATCGGGCCCGACTCGAAGTTCATCTTGGCTCTCAACAGGGAGAGCGGGAGGTTCGATCGGATCTGGACTTCGTGGTCGTTCCCAGCAATGTGTTGAGTCATCTGGTCATCGTTCATCAGATTCTGACCAGGGCTGAAGCCACCCCGCCGGCCTCGGTTCTGCAGTTCACCGGTCTCGATCCCTGGTCTTTGACCGCTCCCATCTTCGAAGTCCGGCGCGTCGAGCCCCTCCAGGTGGAGATCAATGCGGCCGGTGGCGTGGAACGAGCCGATCGATTTCTGGCCGTCCTCGGTCCGTGGAATGTCGAGCTGTTCGTTCAAGGAGAGCATCTCATCGGGTGGCGTCTCCCTTACCAGCGCGCCTTCGTCTATCGAAGCGATCTGTTTCCTTCGGGATTCAGCATCCATAAGGGTCCGCGGCCGGATCTCCAGGTCCCGCCGGGAAGTGAGGAGAGAGAACAGCGATTTCCCGGACACGAAGGCGTTTCCTTGGCCGGAACAGTGATGCTCCCGGCGAAGACGGGAAGCGATCCTCTGCCGGCAGTCCTTCTGATCGCCGGGAGTGGTCCCATCGATCGAGATGGAAACGCTCCCGGCGTCTCGTTCGATCTCCAAAAGGCATTGGCCTATCATCTGGCACGGAACGGCGTGGCCAGCTTCCGTTACGACAAGCGAGGGACGGGAGCGAGCGACGGCGATTGGCGGCGGGCCAGTTTCCGCGACCTCATCGAAGATGCCCGAGCCGCTCTTCAATGGCTTCGAGAGCAACCGGAGGTCGGTCCGATCTTCCTGCTCGGGCATAGCGAAGGGGCCGAGATCGCCCCCATTCTGGCAGTGGAGGAACCGGTCGCCGGTCTCATCGCCATCGCGGGGCCGGCGCGGCCGCTGGATCAACTTCTTCTCTGGCAAACAGAGTGGCTGCATCGAGCTCAAGGATTCACCGAGAGCGAGACTCAGGCGGCGGTAGAGCGGGAAGCGCAACTTCTCGATTTCATCCGGCGGAGTCAAGGAGAGTGGGACGATTACACGCTGGAGGACATCCAGGCAGAGCTTCCCTGGTTGACGGCGGGCGATTTTCAGGCGCTCAAGAATTCGTTCGCCTTGAGCTGGTACCGGCAGCACTTTCAGCATGATCCGTTGGAGACCATGCGACAGGTTCGCGTACCCGTA
>RFHM01000075.1 GCA_003696865.1 Acidobacteriota bacterium
ACGGACGACCGAGGTTCTCTTTTCATCCTCGCGATGTGGCTCGGCACGCGCCATGAACGACTCCCCTCGAAAATCACCGCAGAGGCACAGAGAACGCAAAGATCTTCCAACAGGCTCTTTTCATCCTCTCGGTGTGGCTCGGGTGCGCCGAGGGCTGACTCCCTCGGCTCAGGACCGGGATTCGTTATGGTGGGAGGCGGGATGAGTTTCCTTCCAGCGTTCGCGTAACAGGCGATGGAGACGTTCCCGAAACGGTCGTGAAGGTTCATACAGCTCGCCACTTTTGTAGAGAGTGATGGTTTTGCGGATATTGTCCACGACGACTTGGCAAGGGTTACATCCCGCCAGGTGTTCTTCCAGATCTTCGCACACGGCGGGATCGATGTCGCCGTCTACGTAATCGTTCAGCAGGGCGAGTAGCTCTTCACACTTCATGACGATGACCTCCCGTTCAGAGTAGAGGCGCAGAGGCGACAAAAGTTACAAAGAATGAATGGCGCCGGGAGGATGTCGTCGCACCTCGGAGCTCTCAACCCACTTGTGACCGTCTCAACCATGGTCGTGTCTGGCGGCCACCTTGGTCGCTTCATCGCCGAAGGCGCGGGTTAGTCGCTCGCGCAATTGCAGTCGCGCGCGCAGGAGCCGCACCTTCACGTTCGACTCGGTGAGGCCCAGGACGGTGGCCGTTTCCTTCACCGACAATCCCTCCACATCCCGGAGCAGGAAGACCACGCGATACTTCTCGTCGAGTTCGCTCAACGCCTCCTCCAGGAGTTGGCGCGTTTCTTTCTTCTCCAGGAGCCGCTCGGGATTCTCGCGCCAGTCGGCGATGAACTCCGGATGAGGGATGGCACCCGAATGATCGTCGGGGTCCGTCGCTTGCTCGAGCGAGACGAAGGGAACCCCTTTCCGCCGTCTCAGGATCTTGAGCGCGGCGTGCGTGGCGATGCGCGTGAGCCAGGTGTGAAAGCTGGCCTCCTCACGGAAATCGTGCAGATGTTCCAACGCGCTCAGGAAGGTTTCCTGGGTCACATCTTCGGCGTCTTCGGGAACCTGGACGATGCGTCGGGCCAACGTGTAGATGCGCCGTTCATACCGGGTCACCAACTCTTCGAATGCTGCCAGCTCGCCCGCCTTGGCCCGGCGCACGAGATCTGTTTCCGCCACGTGATCAGCCACGATGACCCTTCGCCTCCGCCCACATCTTAGTATGTGTCCGTCAAATTGACAATCCTCCTCTCCCGCAAGCGGCGATCGCGGCGCATCTTCCGGCCGCTCTCTCGCCCAGGGCGAAACGCGTTCGTGGGCGTCCCACCCCATCCGGGAGGCGATGTGGACGAGGCGTGCTCACCATGGCGCGAGTCGAAGCGAACGGGCCACCGGATGTGGCGCGGACCAACGAAGCGGTCGGGCGATGTTCCAGGCGACCATCTCGTCGTATCCCGGGGAATGGATGTGGATTCGTTCCAGAGGCGTAGCGCCTGGAGGGCCGGTCCCGGTCAAGATATTTTGTAACTCTTTGGCCGGGAAAGGATCAATAACAAGCAGCCATTATGGAAATCGTTCACATCGGATACAGAACGGAGGAGAGGGGGCTCTCGACGCATCGCCGCCCTCTGTGCGTTCGACGAGAAATTGAGGAGGAAGACCAATGCACTATCCCTGGTGGTATGTTCCATTCCTCACTTCGCCGATGCTCATCGCCGTCATCTCGGTCCTTCACGTGATCGTCTCCCACTATGCCGTCGGCGGAGGATTGTTTCTGGCCGTCGAGACCCGATACGCCTATCGTACGGGAAATAGCGCCTACTTGAGCTATTTGAAAGAGCATGCCTGGTTCTTCATCCTGGTGACCGTCGTCTACGGCGCGATCACCGGGGTGGGAATCTGGTGGACGATCGGGTTGGCCTCGCCCCTGGCCACGGAGATGCTCATTCATACCTTCGTCTTCGGGTGGGCGATGGAATACGTCTTTTTCGTCCTGGAGATCATCTCGGCATTCATCTTCTACTATTATTGGGGACGACTGGAACCGAAGACGCATCAGGTGATCGGTTGGATTTATGCCGCATCGGCCTGGATGAGCCTGGTTCTCATCACGGGCATTACGGCGTTCATGCTCAATCCCGGCGCGTGGCCGGAGCATCCCACTTTCTGGGGAGGATTTTTCAATCCCCAATTCATTCCCCAGGTGCTGGCGCGAACCGGTGGGGCTTTCTTACTGGCTTCGTTGTATGTCTATCTGCACGCCGCGTTCAAAGCGAAGGATCAGGAACTGCGCGATCTCATCGGCTTGCGCTCGGCTCGGCCGGCGCTGTTGGGAGCCGTCCTGGTGATTGTCGGTGGGCTCGGATGGTACCTCGCTCTGCCCCAATCGGCCAGGGCGGCGCTGGAGGCAGCCAGTGTGCTGAACGTGTTGATGGTGCTCATTTTCGTCATCACCGTGGCCGTCTTCGTGATGCTCTATCTGGGACCTTATCGTCATCCCGGTTGGCTGTCGCCGGGATTCGCCATCCTCTTCTTCGCCTTCGGCGTGGCCGCCATCACTACCGGCGAGTACATCCGCGAAGCGGTGCGCAAGCCGTATATCATCTACAACGTCGTCCTGGGGAATCAGGTGCTGGTCGATGAGATCCCTCGACTTCGCCAATCGGGTTTCCTGGAAGGGGGAACCTGGACGCGGGCGTTCGTCGCTCATCGCTATCCGCAGGTGATGAATGGGAAAGAGATTGACGAATCGCGGCTGCTGCAGCTCCCCGAGGCCGATCAGCGAAAGCTCGGTGAGGTGCTGTTCCAGTATCACTGCAATGACTGTCATGCCCAGAGAAGAGGATTTTCGGCCGTGGGCCAGTTGATGCGCGGCTGGACGCCGGAGATGGTGCGTACGGTCGTCGAGCAGCCGGAGAAGGTGCACTTCTTCATGCCCCCTTGGTCGGGGACGCCCGAAGAGGCCGAGCTGTTGACCCGATACCTATTGAGCATCGCCGAGCCAGCGCCGGGCGGCATGCGCTACGGTGAGCAGCGCAGCGATCGTGGGTCATCTGCTTCCGATCCCGAGGGGAGATCCAACGACCGTTCCGGGCGAGTCGATGGCTCGGCGAGGAGGTGATCATGGAGCCGACAACGTTGATGGGGCCGTCTAATCCGCTGGGATATCCAGCCCCCTACTGGTTTCTCGTTCTGTTCAAGGTGCTGGGCTTCACGCTGCACATGATTCCCATGAACCTGTGGTATGCCGGGATCATCGTGGCGATGGTGCTCTCCTGGCGTGGAGACGCACATGCTCGGCGCGTCTCACATCGCTTGATGAAACCGATGCCCGTCATCATCGCGCTGGGCGTCAATTTCGGCATCGTCCCGCTGCTGTTCCTGCAAGTGGCTTATTACAAGGTGTTCTACCCGGCCACCATTCTCATGGCCTGGCCCTGGCTGGCCATTATCGTCCTGTTGACGGTGGCTTACTATGGCGTGTATGTCTACGTGGCCGGGTTGCGCCGAGGCGATGAAGAGATTGCGGCGTGGCGACGAGCGGTCGGTTGGCTGACAGCATTCCTGTTTCTGGTGATGGGGTTTCTGTTCGCCAATGCTTTCAGCCTGATGACGCACGTCGAAGCGTGGCCAAAGCTCTGGCGCGCGACCGGCGTGGCCGGTGCTCCTCTGGGGATCGCGTTGAACGTGGATGATCCTACACTCTGGCCGCGCTGGTTGATGATGTTCGGGTTGGCTCTGACGACGACGGGGGCTTATATCGCCGTCGATGCCGGTCTGTTGGCTCGACGGGAGAGTGAGCATTATCGGCGCGCGGCGATGCGAATTGCCCTGAAGGTGTATACCGTGGGACTCATTTGGTTCGCCGTGTTCGGCTCCTGGTATGTGTTCGGCACCTGGTCGGTGGAATTACGGGGGATGATGTTCAGCGAACCGTGGGTGGTGTTGACCGGGTTGACGGCCATCGCTCCCGGCCTGCCGTGGCTCCTGATTCTCACGGGCGGGCGAAAGATGACGCCCCGGTGGGCGACGCTGGTGGGTGGAGCGCAATTCCTGGTCATCGCCCTCAACGCCATCAGTCGTCAGATCGTGCAGAATGCCGAACTTCGTCCCTATCTGGACGTCACCGCCGAACGCGTCAATATTCAATGGAGCCCGATGGTCCTGTTTCTGTTGCTGTTCGTTGCCGGTTTGGGCGTGGTGGCGTGGATGCTGCGGAAGCTGGTGGGTCGAGGTGAACTGGTGGGTTCGGGCCGATGAGAGGAATTCATCGAAGTCGCCTGTGGTCCGGGGCCACAGGGCGAGGATGAGAATGGACCGTCGAGGCGCTGGAGCGCAAGATACCACCTTGCGCACGCTCTATTTTCGCAGAAGTCTCGGAGTGCCGATGAATGGGAGGACTCAGCGCCGATGGACCGGACGATGAACGATGCTCGAACTCTCCATCGGCGCCTCGGCACTCGGAGCCAAGGAGGGAGTCATGGAAACATTCCAACCGAGACGCATCCTGTGTCCAACCGATTTCAGCGAGTTGGCGACATTCGCCTTGAAGTATGCCAGAGAGGTCGCTCAATGTTTTCATGGGCGATTGCTCATCATGTATGCCGATCCGTTCTTGCCGCCGCCGCATTTCACGGCCCGACAGGTGGATGAACTCGTCCAGGCGCTGGAGCGTTCCAAGATGGCGGCGCGGGAGGCGCTGGCCGACTATGTGTGGAAACACGTGGGTGATCGCGTGGAGACCGAATCGTTGGTCGTGGAGGATTGGCCCGTGCCCGCCATCCTGCGCACTGCTGAGGAGCGAGACGTCGATCTCATCGTCATGGGAACCCATGGACGGCGCGGACTGAGTCGTGTGATGCTCGGTTCGGTCACCGAGCGGGTTCTTCGGGAGACGGATCGACCAGTGCTCACCGTTCGATACAAGCAGGGAGCGGAGAAGGAGCACCCCATCTCCATCACGCGCATCCTCTGTCCGGTGAATTTCACCGACGTAGCCATGAAGGCGCTCGGTCATGCCGTTTCCATGGCCCGATGTTTCGATGCTCAACTGGTCGTGCTCAACGTCGTCGAGTCGCCAGGTGGGGAATCGAGCGAACAAGAAGAACTCGATCGACTCTGTGCCTGGGTGCCCGGTGACGTGCGCTCCAGTTGTCACGTGCAGGAAATGGTCCGGCGGGGCCATGCTGCCGAGCAGATCATCGACGTGGCCGCGTCCATTGGCTGCGATCTCATCGTCCTGGGAGCGCAGCACCGGCGATTTTCCGATACCACCGTGATTGGGACGACCACCGAGCGCGTCACCCGACACGCCCCCTGTCCGGTATTGACGGTCATTCGGCGGTGAGAAGCGAGAACCGCGATCGTTGCCGGGTGTCCGGCCGCCCGTCTCGCCGTCGATTCGGTCGGGAGAGGGCCCGTTGGGAGTTCCCGCTTCGACTGACTGGCCAGCGTTCGGTGACGAGCATCCCGATGGGGAACCGCTCGGCCATCAGTAAACGAACTCCCGGATGTCGTAGAGGGAGATCTTGGGCTGTTCGTTCTTGGGAAACCGCAATCCCGAGCGAATGGCGTCCAGTTGTGCTCTTCGCTCGGCGTCGGTGAGAGCGCGAATGCCTTCCTCGGCGGCTCGTTGCTGGTACTCCGAATCGGGAGACGGGAAGAGCGGCGAGAAGTAGATGATATCCCCTCGCCCTAACGGCATGGCGTTGAGCAGTTGAATGGTGCGATCGATGTGCTCCCGAAAATAGCGATCACCACCGGCACCGATCAGAATAATGACGCCCACACGCAGACCGGCCCGCTTGACGGCTCGCGTCACTTCCAGGGCCTGCTCGGCCGTGGCCGGCTTGTTCAAGAACTTCAGGAGTTCGTCCGAACCCGTCTCTACGCCCAGGTACACGCGGCGAAGGTGTCGGCGCCGAAGTTGGCGAAAATCGGCTTCCGTCTTCTTGTATCCGGTGAAAGCATCGATGAACGAATAGATGCCTCGAAAGACGTGACTGCCGTCGTCCTCCGGCCGGGCGCGCTCATCGGCGATGATGAACGCCTCGTTGATGAGATCGAAGAAGCGGATCAGCCGTTCTTGAGGGATGACCAAGGCATTGGCGTCGCCGAGAAAGATGGATCGTCGTAATCGGATTCCCTGACCGAAGAATTGCTTGACGCCTTCGATGTGGCGAATGAATTCTTCCTCCGACTTGATGTGGAACCGCTGATGTCGATAGAAATGACAAAACGTGCATCGGTTCCAGTGGCACCCTTCGGTCGCCTGGAGCACGAGCGAGAGATATTGATCGGGCGGCAGGATGGTCACCGGCGTGTACACGGCAGCGAACCGCTCGCGCTCTCGCTCCAGGCGCTCGACATTCCAGTTCACGATCTGATCGAGCCGATGCACGAGTTGCTCGGCTACTTGCTCCTGATCACCATCGCTTCGGGTCACGCGCAATTCGTGGTGCGCGAGCTGGTGAAGGAGTGCCTGCATACGCGACCACACCTGACTCAGGAATTGCCGCTTTTCGTCCGGCTTCAGCTCTTCGATGTGCTTCCAGGGCGCTCCTCGATGTCGCTCGCGCCACTTCTTGACCACCCGATTGTCCAGCGTGCGGATGTACGTTTGATCGTTCATCCAGGCGGTGAGCAACCGCCCCTCCAGATCGAATGAATAGACCTCGCGCTCATCGAACATGATGGCCAGCGACGTTGGCTTGAGACTGAACACGATTCGCTGGCGAGGCTCAGTGGCTTGGAATTCGACGAGCATATCCTCTTCTTCCTCCCGGGCCGTGCGCCTGGCCTCACAATCATAATTGTCTGAAAACTCTCGGGTCTCCTCGCGTATGTTATACCAGCTCGGTGAGCGAGTGCAATGGGGGCGCTGAAGAATGCCCACCCAAGAGCGCCGTCTTTCCCAGCCTGTTATCGCTGCACTATTGAATGCGCACTCACCGCCATCCTGGGTCTGCCCGATGGTGATCCGGACATTGTGGGCGGCGATTCGGCCGGTCGATCTGGGTGATATGGCGCAAGGGAGGGGGAAGATACGGATATGTGCGTCTGCGGCTTCATGATGAACTGACGGATCTTCAACGAGTTGGTCTCTGCCGGGACCGTGGCACGCCGTTTGCAACGCTTTGGTATAAGGAGGGACTTATGGTGAGTTGGCGGGCCAAGCCTACGCCCTGGGAATCCGGGGATGGCTCTCCCCTGGTGTTGCCGGGGAGCGCGCCGATGACGGATTGCGGATTCGCCGGGGGACACCTCGTACATGGATTGACCGAAACGCTGGAGGCCTTGAACCGGGGGCGCGTACAGAAGCTCATCGTGTGTGCCAATCGAGCTCCAATTCCGGGATGGCGATGCCGCAACTGTCGCGCTCTCCATGTGCGAAGGGAGCGAGAGGCCGAAGTCTGTCCGTCTTGTGGCTCGACGCTCCTGGATGCGGTGGATGTGAGAGCAGAAATCCTGCGGCGGGCCTACCGTCTCGGTTGTGCCATTGAGATCAGAAGCCGGTGTCCAGAACTGGAATTCGCCCAGGGGATCGCCGCTGTGGTGACAAGGGAGAGAAGAAAATGACGAAGAATCGGCCCTCACACCATCGTCTCTCTCCACTCCGCGGCGGTCCCCGTCAATCCGGTTCGTGGCCGGGATTGATGGTCAGTCTGTCCAGCTCCCGCACGGTGACGAAGGGCACATAGCCTTTGGCTCGCGATCTGGCGTAAGCATCGTCGATGTGCGCCGGAGTCGTGGCATAGTCGATGGTCAAGACCAGCTTACCGGCCTCCTTGATGACATCGAGATAGGCTTCCAGTTCGGCAGTGATGTTCGGTGGTGTCGGTTGGTCGTCTTCCTCGTAGCCGTAGTAGACTTCTTCCTGTCCGATTCCGTCGACAATCTCCAGATAAGTGGGGAACGAGGTGGCCAATTCGGGCGCGTTTTGCGGGATGATGAGGAAATCGGGGTCGCGAGCGCGGGCGTGGGCGGCGATGGTTCGGACGAAGGCGACCATCTCCTCGGCCGCCGTCGTGCGGCCCCGGTCAGCATAGTATTGGTACGCGTCGATGAGATCCAGATAGGCTCCATCGAAGCCGGCATCGATCAGCCGATCGGTGTATTCCAGGATGATGGCTTGCCATCTGGGGTCCCAGTAGTGAACCTTGTAGTTGCCCGGCCAGTCCGGGTTCTCGACGTCCAGCCAGGAGGGGTGACTGGGCCGCCACCACCATCGCCAATAGAAGCGATAGTCTTCGGCCTCGCCGATGCTCATATAGGCCAGCACGATCTTCTCTCCGCCGGGACTGTGCCGGAGAGCTTCGATCTCCGCCGCCGTGAATTCGCCCGCTTCGCTACCATCGGCGGAATAATCCATCACCACCAGATCATAGGCCGTATCGCCGATGGCCCGCAGGTCGAGATTCTGGAGTTGGTAAAGGAAATCATTGACGCTTTGGAGGCGAGGCGGTTGGCCGTCGAGCACGTCCGGCGCGGCGATGCGCCACAGGCTGGCGGGCGTATCTTCATCCTGGCCACGATGAGACTCGAAGGCGATCCACTCCCCATCGGGCGACCAGGAGGGCGCGCCATCTTCGCGGGTTCGGTCGCGAGTGACGCGGATCGGCGTGCCGCCCTCGGCGGGAATGATGAAGAGATTGGGCACAGGGAGCCCACCGTGGTCAGAGGAATAGACGATCCATCGACCATCAGGCGACCAACTGGCGTCGGTATCGCTGGAGGGAGCGGTAGTCACCGGCCGGATATCGCTCCCATCGGGCGACATGGTGTACAGGTTCCAGTCGTCACTGCCAAGTGAGCGGCGCTGAAAGAGGATGCGATCACCGGTCGGTGACCAATTGGGTTGACGATCGTCGGTGCTGCTCCGGGGCCCATCGGTCAATTGCGTCAACTCGGTGCCGTCGGCGCGCACTTTCCAGATACTGGCTCGCTGCTCCTCATCGGGCGCGTCGGTGTCAGCTTCGAACACAATCCACTCACCGTCCGGTGAAAAACTCGGCTCGATGAAGTAGCCCGGTGTCGTATGATGGGTGACGCGGAACAGCCCGCCACCATCGGGAGCCATGGTCCAGATTTCGTCGATGTCCTGGCGGTCTGAGGCGAAAGTGATGCGGTTCGTCGCTGCGTTCCAACTGGAGCCGGGCAGGTTGACGCTATCGTGACCCTCTTCGTCTATCAATACAACCGGGTCGCCGCCAGTCATGGGGATCACATAGAGGCCGGCCGGTCCATCATTGTAGCCAGTGTGGAATAACGTGAACAGGAGCGTTTGACCGTCAGGCGAGAAAGCGGGGTTCTGCGCGCTGGCCCTCCCGGTGGGATCATAGATGAGTTCGGCCCCATCTGTCCGGTGGTGGTCTCGATGCGCGCTGAGGTTGCTCCCCGCACGTTCCACACCGGCCAATTCGCCGTTGGAGCGTAGGAGATCACCAGCGCCGGAGACCGCAAGTCCCATCCAGGGCACAAGAGATGCCACCAGGGCGAGAATGACCGTCGCTCGCATAATCAACTCCGTTTCTCGTCCATGGTAAACCAAACAGCGGTCTTCCTGCCAGCATATGGGGATCATCGGGCACGAGACCATGATGCCCGGATAGCGCCAACCGTTCAAGGGTGTTACGGGTGGGGTGAGCATGATCCACCTCCCTGCCGGGTTGTGCGCTCTCGTCTTATGAGGTTCCTTCCTCGCCGCCACCGATCCCACATTTCCAAGTTGCACTGGTGGGATTGTTTTGGTCCCTCAAATCAGGCCAGAGACGAACCGTGTATTCGTTTCCGGACTTTGGCAATTCTTGCGATTTGGGTAAAAATTGCCAGAGTCCAGTCCGCTGATAGACTTGGGATATAGGAGTCGGTTCATTCGATTTTCATTTCTGATTATCACCGCCATGCCACGCATGTTGCAGTGCGCTGGCCCCCATTGTTTTGGCTGGAACCCCAAACGTCGAGGCGCTTGCCGCTGGGTTGAGTAACGAGAGCATCATGGTTGATGTCCGCAGCCATGGTGCAATCGATCATCAACACGCCGCCGCTATCGGCTTGCATATTCCCACCGCTGCTGACCGTGACCTCAATTGCGCTCCCCACCGTCTGCGTGACAACGCTGTAGCTGCCCCCCGGTGTGAGACCGGTGATGTAGTGGGTGCTCACGGTCACTGGCGCGTGATAGGTCAGACCCGTGAAAGCGTCGTCCAGATTGACGGGGAAGAGAATAGCCGTTTCGCCCACCACCGCACCGTCGAAGGAAGTCCCGCTGGTGCTTTGCACCAGGGAAACGGCCGTTGCGCTCGCCCCCGCATCTGCGCCCTCCAGCACGTGCAGAAAGCGCACATCGGCCGGCCCGCCGGCCGCTTCCACCCGCAGGCGATATTGCATCGGCTCGTCCTCCGCCACCTCGTCGGGGAAGGGTTCCATGGCCACGGCCGCCATATCGGCCTTGGCTGGGAGTAGATTAGTGATGAACAACTGCTGACCGGAGGCGGTCACGGCGGTGGCCCGCCGGCCATTGACGATGGGTTGGACGGGCAGGTTGAGCCAGAAGCGCTTGAAGCGGCCGGCCGTCGCCGACGTGGCCCGGTCGTAGATTATGATCACATCCGGTTGCAGCCAGAAGAGCGAGCGGCTGGCGTGCAGGATGTCGTCTGACCCCAATTCGGTGGCATTGTACAGGTTCGTGGCGTCGCCCAGCACATAGACGTAGCCGTCCCCGAAGCTGTGCGCCAGCAGTTCTCCGTCACCATCATTGACGTACAGGTACTGCGAGCCGTGCCGAGAGCAGTTGTACTGGAAATCGTCAGTGGGGACGTCGGGCGGGTCGTTTTCTAGCGCTAGGGTATTGTGATAATCGGAACGGCCAGTGTTGCAGCCCCAGGGCTCTTGCGAACCATCCCAGCCGACGCGCCCTTTGGTCAGCCATTCGCCGTGCCGGTAGAAGCCGAATTGATTGCCTTCGGCCAGTTGGTGATCAATATTGATCCAGCCGATGAGGTAGCTGAGCATGGCGGCATCCGGTCCCCAGTCGGTGCGGGCCAGGATGCGACCGATGCCCGGCGCGTAGTAGGTCGTTCCCAGGCCGGTGTGCGGGTCGATGGGTGTCGCAGCGGAGGGATCGAAGAGCAGGAAGTAGAGGATGGCATTGCGGAAGACTTCGGCATCGCGCACCCGATCCAGCAGATGGGATGCGCCGCCGGGCGGGGTGTTCGTTTGGATCCAACGGATGGCGTTCAGGCGGGATGTGTTGCCCCGCAGGTCGTCAAAGACGCCCATGGGTCCAAACACACCGATGAAGTCGGGTGCCCAGTAGTGCTGACCGTCCCCGTACCAGGCGGGGCGGTAGGCGTCGCCCAGCCAGGAGGAACTGGCCTCCGTGCGCGGGCTGAGGGAGTGCAGCAGCGCCGGGATCATCGCGTCCCAGAAGGGGTTGCCGCCCCAGTTCACTTGCGAACCGCGTGTCGTCGGGTCGGCCTCTCCGGCGGTGTATAGCGCCAGCATAAAATGCGCCATGAATCCCAGTGACTCCGGACCGTACTCCCATCCTTCCGGCGAAAAACCGCCCTCCGCCTCGGTGCGTAGCATGTGATCCACCACGTACAGCCAGGCGCCAGTGGCGCTATCCAGGTAGGCGCCCAACTGCCCGCCGGGGTCGTTGGCCGGGTCGAGCGCCAGGCTCATCAAGCCAATCTGGCGCATGTGGGCCAGATAGTAGTTGTTGGCCGACCAGCGCACGCGCACGGTGTCGCTGATCAGCACCGGGTCGTTGAGGATGCCAGCCGGCTCCGGGTGATTATAGGCGGTGACGTCGGCGCGCATGTTTTCGTCCGCCCAGCGCAGAAAGACTTGGCGGATGGTGGCTTTGTCCTGAGCGGTGAGATATGGGTAGATCCAGTCCACCGTCAGGGGGAAGCCCTCGCCCCACCAACGGGAACGATCGTAGATGGAGAAGGCGGGGTCGCGGAAGGGCTGGCCGTCGGCTGCGCCCTTGGCTGCCTCGTTCATCACGTACATGAGCAGGGTGCGGGCGCGTTGAGCGTAGTCGTCGCGGATGGCCTGGTCGTTTTCGATCAGCGACATGAAGGCGAAGAGCATGGCGTACATCTCATTGGGATACTGCTCCCAAGTAATGCTGCCGCTGTCGCCGGAGGGGAGGTGACCGGCGTCCATATCGGCCTTGGCCTGAGCGGCGAGCACGGCCAGCCCGTTTTGGTAGATCGGGTTATTGGCCACGGCCCAGGAGCGCAGGCGGGGCAGATCGCTGGCGCGCACCCAGAGGCGGGGATGGCAGCCAACTGGCGGGATGATGGTCGCGGAAGGCGAAAGCCGTAATGTGGGCGTTCTCGTCGCTGTGGCCGTCGCCATCGGCGTGGACGCGGCAGATGTGGCGGCGCTCGCCTCTGACTTTATGGAGGAGGGGATGATCGTTGCACTGCCGTTGAATAGTAGTATCGCGCTGAGAAGAAACAACGCGAGGGCCTTGTTGGTGTGGCGCTGACTCGGTGAGTTTTTCATTTCAAATCTCCTCCCCATTCTTTGACTTCCCGGGCCTCGTCTGGTGATCTGTTTGCCGAATGGCCGGAAGCGCTAATGACGAGCTTGTTAGCCAGACGGGCATGATAGATGCAGAGATGTCTTCCGATTGACTCTGCTGCCTGCTCCTGATTGCCGGTGAGCCACCGGTCGAGCTTCGACGGGTGCCCGTAAGCCGGACTGCATCTGCCAGTGTGTTGATCCGGGCGCTACCCCCGCACTCTGAGCCATCGGTGGTCGCCTGTCCACGACTTCTCCTCATTCTCCGCCAGCGCAAGGTAGTGATGGTGATCCGGTCGGTTCGCTTCATCTCCGACTCCACGTCCTCCTGGTGTCTGAGCCGTGAGCGGCCGGACATTCCCAGGTTCTCCCAACGCTCATCTTCAGCATACCAAAGCGCAATGGGAAGGTCTTGATAAAACTGTGAAGAAATGATGAGGAAATCATGAGGAAGTTATGACATTGGAGCGGAGGCGCGAAGTAGGCGATGCCTCGGTTCAGAGGTTTCGTCCTTGAGGTGAGCCAGCATCGTCTCGAGTGAGGCGGGCGAGAGATCTATCGGCGATCGGGATCGTTTAGCGTAGGCCGAGCTGTCGACCCAGCCTTTGAATTAAGCGATGTCCGGCTGGCCGTTGATCCTGAGCTGGACCACTGCGCACGGACCCGAAGTTCATCCCCTCGCTCTCGCGCGTCCGGTTCCACTGGATTATGGTTTGTCGGGTCTCCCCGGAAACATCATCGGCCATCCATCATCGGTGATCACGTCTCACGCCCTCTTCTCTTCGCGCTAAGAGGTGAGAGGCTCCCGTCCGATCAGGGTTAGGGGAGGGAAAACACGCCATTGTTGCCGCCAGCGTAGATCCGTCCTGTTGTAACATCATGAGCCAGCGCGTTGACCCTGGTATCGCCCGGGAGGCCCGCGCTCATCGCCGTCCAGGTGCTCCCCCCATCGGTGGACGTGAATACTCCCCGGTCGGTGCCCACGAGAAGGCGGACGGGCGCACCGGGGAGGAGCAACAACGAATAGACCGTCAAATTCGTCAGACCGGCGTTGGCGCTTTGCCAATTCAGACCTCCATCGGTGCTTTTGTAGACGCCGTTCCGCTCCGTCCCCGCGTAGATGGTGCTCGCATCCGTCGGATCGATGAGAAGCGCCCTGATGGTCGTGTGGTCCGGCAGCCCCTGGTTGACCGTCTGCCAGGTGATGCCTTCATCGCTCGACATGAAGACGCCGTTCCGCTCCGTCCCCGCGTAGATGGTGCTCGGACTGGTGCTCGGTAGAGCGAGGGCGTAAACCGTGTTCTCGTTCAAACCCTGCATCGACCAGGTGGCTGCTCCATCGGTGGTTTTCCATATGCCGCGATCGCTGCCCGCATACAGCGTATCGGGATGGGAGGGATCTATGGCCAGTGAATAAATGATCGCCGATCCGCGCGGCAATCCCTGGTCTGCTGGAAACCAACTATTGCCTCCGTCAGTGGTCTTGAAGATCGAGCCGCTGTTGCCACAATAAAGAACATGGGCATCGGTTGGATGCCTCACCAGCACATGGACGGGGGGATAGAAGATCCCCCGATTGGTCATGGTCCAGGTTATGCCGCCGTCGGTGCTCTTGAAGATGCTCGGGCCATAGGTTCGAATACCGGCATAGATGGCACTGGTATCGGGATCGAGTATCAGGGAGCTGACCTCATGACCCGTCAACCCAGCGTTGGATGCCACCCAACTCGCCGCTCCATCGGTGGATGTGTAGAGGCCGTATTGGAAGAGTCCCGCGTACACGGTGTGAGTGGTGGAATCCACCGCCAGCGCATGGACCATGGCACCGAACGGGAGTCCCTGATTTTCCTCCGTCCAGGTTTGACCTCCATCCGTCGTCTTGAAGACGCCGTTGCCTTGTGTGCCCAAATAGACGATATCAGGATGCCTGGGATCGATGGCCAATCGGAAAGCCTGAGTCGAGCCACCGTCGCCAGCCAGCGTCCAACGCGCTCCTCCATCGGTCGTTTTGAAGACACCCTGGGAGTTGGTGGCGGCATAGAGGGTGTTGGGTCGGGTCGGATCGAGGACGAGGTCCCAGACGAACAGATCTCCTAATCCTGTTAAGACTGGCGTCCAGTTCGCTCCGCTATCAGTACTTTTGTAAACGCCACCCTCTGTCGTCGCCGCATAAATGATATTGGGAGATACGGGATTGAGGACCAGCGCCGACACGAACTTCGTTCCCAACCCGGACGAAGCATCGGCCCAGGTGGCTCCGCCATCGGTGCTCTTGAACACGCCGCCCCAGGCGCCGGCGTAGAGAGTGCTGGGGTTGGCCGAATTGACCGCCAAGGCCGTCAAGTAGGTTCTGGTCAATCCCTCATTGCTCAGCGTCCAGGTCGCGCCCCCGTCCGTGCTGAGGTAAAACCCCTGGGCGGTTGTTGCGTAGATATGATCGGTGGTCTGGGAATCGATGATGATCTCGCTGTAGATCGTGGGCTTGGCCAGGCCCGTTTTATTCCAGCTCGCGCCGGCATCCGTGCTCTTGAAAATGGCCACGCCCTCAGCACCGACGTAGAGCGTGCTGGCGTCAGTTGGGTCAATGGCGATAGCCTCAATGTAACCTCCGTAGGGGCCGAGCGCCGTCCACATCGGTGATCCCGTTTGACCCGACGTTTGGGGCGAGGAAAGAGCGAGAGCAATGGCCATGACCATCGCTCGGACAAGGCCATTATGGCCGCGGAATGGCGATGCATCTTTCATGATATTCGTCACCTCCCGTGAAAATAAGATGGCGCAAGTCGACAGCTTGCGCTCCTTCATCTCCACTCGTTCGGTGTGGCCCGCGAGGCCACGGGTGACTCCTGTGATCATGAGTGGAGGAATGGGCAAAAGGGAGAATGGGGAAATAAGGGTGTATCTCCCACTGGCTCACCCATCCACTCTTCCACTGTGATCTGCGCCGGCATCTCCAGACTGTGGGGGGTCTCTTTCATGTTGGTCATCAACCACAGAACGCCCTCCCATCAGCCGACTAGAGTTCGCCGAATGGGCTCCTTAGCCAGGGATCGTTTCACAGGTTTTATTATTGGTTTCGTCTGACTCTCCCACCAGATTAGTTGCGTCGGCTGTGCCACATACGGTGCAATCGGGATCAAAGCAGTTCTGATTCTGTGTCACCGTGGTGGTGAGCATCACTGAGTCCCCGGCGCCTAGAGCTGGCGTGGCCACATCGATTGGAACCCCATTATCCGTCTTGATGCGCGTCAGCGATGTTCCGGCGTTGGCGGATCCCATATTGGCCACCCTGAGTGTGATTCTCAGATTCAAAGATCCCGGAACGAACTCCACTTTGTCGATGGATCGAACGACCAGGTCGGGTCGATCGGCCGTGCGGCGTCGGGGAGAGATGCGCTCGATGTCGAGTGTTTCGACCGCACCGGTTGCACCGGCCGCCGTGTACACGGCTACCACATCTAATTCGACGTCGCTCTCGATAATGACGAATCCCTTGACGAAGTCGGCTCGAGCCGGTACTCGTTCAAAAATGTCCGAGCAATCAATTTCCAGTGCTTGATCCCCGCCCAGTCGAGCACCAAAAAACGGTGACACCGGGCCGGGCCGCTCGCCTGGTAGAGCAACGGCGAATTTCTTCAGGAAACTGATCGCTTTCTCGGTCGGGTTGTGGACATTAATCGCGGTGAAGTATTGCCCCGGCGCCACCACGTCGCCATCCGATTTTCCACAAACGAACTTGACCGCGTACTGCAGTGGGGCTTGTTGGGCCGTAGTGACAGTGGGGACCGGAATCAGCGTCATGAGAAGAAATAAAGTGATTACAGCAAGTCTTGTCATGAGAGAGTTCCTCCTTTCCGTTCCAATTCCGGGCTTATACGGCATCGTTTACCTGGCGCCACCTCTCCCGAGCACATGTTTTAGACATTGACTTCGGCAGTGTGCTTAATTGCCGGGATCCCCCGACGTCGAGGCTGGGTGCGCCAAGCCTGAGTCGGAGAGAATCATGACCCGCGCGATTCTGCAAATAGTTTTTCTCTTCGTCACTGATGGTCACAGATCCCCTCCTTGGCATTAGCATAGAAACACCAAACCGTCATTCATACAGGCAAGCTGCGTGCCACCCGAATGGCTGTTGCCCGCTTTCGGGTAAGTATCGGTGGTTCAGCAGATTGAGAGTATCATCCTGGAGAGTAGGGGGAGCGCGACCCGAAAGTGTTAGGGAATCTCGCCCAGCCATCGGGTTATTGGGCGCACTCGCCCACAGAGAACAGATTGTGGAAAGGTTCCCGCTCGTAAGGTCGATGCTTCCTCTCATCCGAAAATCACCACCGAGGCGCAGAGCACGCCGAGATCCTCCAACAGGCTCCTCTCATCCTCTCGGCGTGACTCCCTCGAAAATAGACGACGGACGACCGGTGCTTGATGTGGCTCGGGCGCGCCATGGGCGACTCCCTCGAAAATAAGGATGGCGCGAGTTGTCAACCTGCGCTATTTCGCTGTTCAGCCATCTCGTGATGTACGCGAGCACATGGGGACCTCAACAATCCTCCGGGAGCACCAGCACCCCGCCTTCCTCGCTCGTCTCTGAGAAACGGCCTGCCGGAGGCGTGCACCCCAGATCCCACCTCTCAGTCGTAGAGCGTCATTGCCCGATGGTGGTCGTTCCTCCCTCGGCGATGACTTTAACCCGTTTCGAGATGGTCAGCATCTCGGGATATGATCCGGCTTTGATCTTGATCCGGGCCCCATCCCAGGCGAGATTATTGGCTTCGCCTACCGTGTTGAACGGTCTCCATGGTGTACCTCTCACATCCATATACGCTCTGAGCCCTTGGGAATCAAAAAACGGCCGGCCGTCGCGATGGACATAGATCGTGTGTGTGTAATGCTTCAAATAGATGGAATCGTCGGAATCGCTGAGCTCGTTGTCCAGCATGATCACGTGGAGTTGACCTCTGATATTCGGTGCCCGGCCATCGTCTAAATCCCAGATGGTGATCCCCTCGGGTTCTTCATATTTGGGGAACCCAGGATGAAATTCGTAATTGAAATATCCAGAACCGCTTGTGGATCGTTGAAGCCTCTTACCAGTTGATAAATCGAAAACGTGTATACCATCGGCCACAATGTACAACAACTGTCCGCCTGGGGAGATCACTCCTCCTTGCACGTGTTGGAGTCTGATCTGGGAACCGGCTTCATCAAATAGGGGAACTGGAGGCGCTATTGACAGTATCAAATTCTGGCCGTTCCTCAACGCGTTCCAGTTGATGAGGTACTTGTTAACGGCTACAACATCGTCGTCGTTGGAACTGTACACGTTCCCTCGCGGATCAACGGCGACCCAGGGGGCGTGAGTTTGGACGGCGAACGTGGCGTGATCGACATATTGGAGCGTATCAGCCCTGAACACGGCCAGGCCCGGCGGGCCACCTTCGATGGGGATCAGGATGTAGCCTTGGCCGTCAAATGCGTAGTAACTGGGATCGCCGAAGTGGTCGTAGCCGGCGGTAGCAAGCTGAGGTATGTTCCTCAGCGAAACACGTTGAACGCCCGGAGCTGCGATAAGAAGGAATGCGTCGAGATCCTGGTTGACCGGAACTTTCCATAACGCATCTCTTTGAGTGATGAACCAGTGACTATTGTCATGGGTCAATCCTTGAGCCTCTGCGTGCCATCCTGCGCGACCATTGACCGGGTATTCGCCGAGATAGAGATAGTACCCTTCATAGAGATCCTGGGCGATGTTCCTCGGTTGAAAGAGGATCAGAAAAAGGAGCGTGATGATGAGTCCTCTGCTGAGCACGCCTGTTTTCTTTCTCCTCTCCATGACTTCTCCCTCCCATATGCGCGGTCATCGGTCACTGCCCGATGGTGACCGTTCCCCCGCTGGCCAATACGGTCAACCGTTTGGAAAGCGTCAGCGTTTCCGGATAGGACCCGGCCCGGATCTTGATGCGCGCGCCATTCCAGGCGAAATTGTGAGCCTCGGTGACGGTGTTGAATGGCTGGCTGGGCGTCCCGCGCTCGTCGCCGCTATAGCTGCCGTCTACGTGGATCGTGCCGCCAATTTCCAGCCACCGCTTGATGATCGGGAAGGTGGTCTCGAATTCCCCATACATGGTTGTGAATTCATCGGTGTTGCCGCAATCGAGAGTCTCTCCGGCGCAGGAGAGAGATGGACAGCACGAGCCAAAGAGCTGGCCGGCGAGTTGGCCGGCGCTGTTGAAGACGCCCGAGCCGCTCGATCCCGGCTCGATGACGCCGTTGTCGATGTCATAGTAGTCGTAATCTGTGGGATCGCCGCAGCCGGCACAGCCGGGGCAGAAACCGACGTCGCTGAGGAACGTCACCCGCTTCCAACTGCCGCGAGGATGATGAATGCCGTAGGCCGTATCCGGACTGTCGGTCGTCCATCCGGCCAACCCCACGCCACCGGGGATGCCAGTGAGGCGAATGAAGGTCATGTCGTTGCCCCCATCGGTGGGATTGGCCTCCAGCAGCGTGCCACCGGTCGTGCGCGGCAATGTGGCATAATTGGGGAGCGCCCCTCCACACGCGTTCCGTTGCCAGAACCAGACGATTTCCAGACTCTTGACCGCCGCCTGGGTGTGAAGGCAATGGTAGGCGGTGAGGAAATAGGGCACCGCCGTCTCGTCATCCAGGTCGTTCAGCAGCGTCCCGGTGCAGACAAACGCCGAGCCGTCTTTCACGAAGTTCATCTGACCGGTGGCATCCCGCGCCGCTGGATGCACAGGGGGAGAGCCATAGCACATGGGATCGAGATGACAGGGCAGTTGGGCAGCCTCAGTCTCCTCTTGGACCGGACCGGCTGGATTTTTGTCGAAATGGAGGATTTCGGGTATCTCCAGCCGGGGAGTCTCGGATCCGGATGCCTCGATGAACACCGTGTCGCCGAGCAGCGAGGCCGTCCAGAAGTCACCGCTCCCATCGGGTCCCTTTCCCGTGTAGGGACCGCGCACGATCACATCATCCCTATCGCGAGCGTAGACCAGAACCGATCCCGCTCCCACATCGAAATGAGTGAAGCGAATGCGAATGCCAAAGGCCCCCGGAGAGCGGATGGCCAGCGTCCACACGTTGCCCCCGTCGGGGAGCGCGACGTGCAGGGCAGCGGTCTCGAACGACAAGGGCACAGTCCCCAGAGAGCGCACCAGGCCTACGCGCCGCGGACCCGGATGCACATGAGCGTACTCTCTGGCGGCACGACGGTCCACAGCAGCAATCTGCTCCGCGCTCACCGGCCCCAAATCGTAAACGTTGAGTCCCTCGCGGAACGCCCCGGCCAGATGAAGACTCGCTGGTGTGGGAGCCTGTTTCTGAAGGGCTTGCGGTTCGCTCGGCGCCCGCTCGGGAAATGTTTCACGGATGACCTGTTGTCCCCAGGCGTTGATCACAAGAAGCAGAACGGCGACCGGGAGACTCAGCAGGTGGAATCGGCTGTGAGTTGTCGATATCGTTCCTCGTGGTAGTGCTCGTGTATTCAGACCATTGGTCAGGAGCACTCGCGCTCGAATGAGGGCACTGGCAATATGGATGATGAGTGGTTGCTGCTTTCGCGCTTCCATAGTCAACTCCTCCTGAAATCTCCGGGCAATCTTCAACCGCGCCAGGCAGATGTGGCCCACCTGTGAATGTGATGCCTGTTTACGCCCATTCCTGTCTGCTCACTGAAGCGCGACGAGAACGAGGATCAGTCCTCTGTCTCGCTTCAGCCCGGTCATGGCCTTGCCCAGGATAGCCCCTTGAGCCCGGGCGTGGTCGATCACTTTCATGGCGTGACCAGGCGTCTCAGACGTCGTCAACAGGTCGCCCGGTTCAATTGGGCCATAGGAGGCATCGGCCCAGCAGTAGACGCGACCCGTCAGTGCCACTGAGTGAGTTCCGTCAGCCTTCGAGCCTTTTTGTCCCATGAGCATTCCCGGCTTCACTCCGCCAGCCCCACTGATGATACCGGCGACTCTCCGGTCGTAGCTCTTATGGCTGACCACCAGATTTCCAGGGCTTTCCGGATCGATACTGACGACCATACCCGGCGCTGGGAGCACATCCTCCTCGCCTGGGTTAATTTCGAACGGCTCGGACAGGTCCGCTCCTCCGACGATCTCCAAGACCTTGACCATGACATGACCGTTCTCTTTTATGACAACGCCATTTGTGCTTCCGGGCGGCGAAGCGGAATTACTCGCCGTCAAATGAATCCCTGTGGAGTCAAAAGTTATATCCCGCCTATGCCCGGCTGCCGGCTCAAACGTTATGATTCCGGGCCAACCTCCTGGTGTCGTGATGTAGAATTGCCCGTTTACGTCAAAGCGTGCGCGACCCGACACGTGGAGCTTTTCCTGGGGATTCGTCGTCCCGATGCCGACATTGCCGCTGACTTCTCTCACCGTCAGAGCATCGGGCGCAGCAAAGGCGCTGATGATCACACCGGTGCCGAACTCACCTCTGATATTGTGAGCAGGGTGACCGAAAGATACTATGGCATCTTCTCCGGCCGCGTCGAAGCCTTGGGTCCCCCTCACAAAAATATTCCCCTCAACGTGCAATCGAGAACTCGGACTCGCCGTCCCGATCCCCACGTTGCCGGTGTTGGTGTTGTAGATGTGTGGGCCATTGGCCAACCAGAGATTCGCCTGCTCGGCGGTTGCGCGCTCCTCGCTCTCGTCCTTCATCACGTCTGCTTCTTTGAACAATGCGGCCTCGTCTCCGTCGCCCGCGAATCCCACTGGGACGCCGATCAAACTCCATGGCTCGTGTTGAGCGAAAATGGCGTAGGGGGTGGACGTCAGTCGCTGTCGAGGCGAGAGCGTCGCGTAAGGGGCGGCGCTACCACTCGGACGCACGGCCACCTCCAGCCAATGCTCAGAACTCCCGAGGGCGATGGGATCGAACTCACATTCGATGCCAAACAATCCGTCGATCACGTCGATTTGTTCGTAGAACGCGGAATCGAGCGCCTCACCCCCCGTCTGGGTGGTGTACAGGGTGAAGCGAAAGTCATAAAGGCCGTCGGCCGGCGTGCCGTCCTCTCGTAATTGTCCCTGATAAGCGAAACTCATCTGGCGGACGGCTCGATTCGAGTCTCTTCCATTCTGCAGCTTGATGGCCGAGCCTGTTTGGGGAAGTGCGGGTAAGATGACCAGCACAATCCAGGCCAGCAGAATGAGAGGCCTTCGTGGCCGGTAGAGATGAAAAACGTTAATCCTATTATTCATGGTCGGATTCCTCCTCTCCCCGAGGTTGTCGATGTTTCGTCCCATCGCGGGCGATCCCGGTAGAAGCACCCATCAGATCGAGACAACCGCGACAGATGACATAATGATCGTCAACGCCCCTCTCCGTGTGTAATGTCCCGAGAATGATCCACTCCTGGAGGGTCGATTGGTCGATTCCCGTCGACTCAACGGCGGCCGCCAGCGTGATCATGTCGAGACGGCTTCCGCAGAGAGGGCAGGCGTTGACCTTTCGTCCCCAGCTTGTACGTATACGCCGGCGGTGATAGGTGATCATGATTTCCTTGGTCCGCCCCATGGCCGAGTTCCTCCTGGTGAGCTTTGAGTGAGACGACCCCAATATACGGAAAATGATTGTGAAAGTCTTGAGGAAACCGTGATATAATCGTGAGGAATTTGTGAGAGCATATTATGACGGGCGAGAGAGCGGTCATTTATCGGTTCGGAGAATTCGTCCTCGATGTGAGCGAGCGCCAGCTCAGACACGGTGAACAGGAGATCTACCTCCGACCGAAGATCTTCGAAGCGCTCGTCTATCTCGTTGAGCGTGCGGGCCATATTATCGAGAAGAACGAACTCAAACACGCTCTCTGGCCCGACACCATTGTCACCGAAAGTGCCCTCACCCAGAGCATCAAAGAAATTCGCGAGGTGCTGAGGGATGACTTCCACCACCCGCACTACATCCAGACGATCCCTCGCGTGGGCTATAAGTTCATCGCCGAGGTTGAAGATATCACCCCCAGCGAGATCACCGAGGAAGGAGAAATGGAGGACGAGTATGGCACCATCAGAATCCGGGTGGTGGAACGAGAGGACGAGCAACAGAGAAGGGAACAGTGGGCGAATGGGCCGATGAATGAAGCGATGCTTCGCGCCCCTCCTTTCTCCGCTCACCCTTCTCTCCCACGTTCGGATTGGTGGACGCGGAGGGGTCGCGCGATCTTCGCCGGCCTCGCCCTCCTCGTTTTGTTGGTAGCCGTCGGACTCCTTCTCCACGGCCGAAAGCGCCCCCCCATCCGTTCCATCGCCGTCCTCCCGTTCACATACCTCGGAGTCGATGCCGACCGGGAATACTTTGCCGATGGCGTGACCGAGGCGCTCATCGCGGACTTGAGCAAATTGAGAACCCTGCGCGTGATTTCACGCACTTCGGTGATGCAGTATAAAGGGGCGCGCAAGACGCTGCCGGAGATTGCTCGGGAATTGGACGTAGATGCCCTGGTGGAAGGATCGGTGCTGCGCTCGGGGTCGCGGGTCTGCATCACCGCCAGACTGATCCGCGCCCGTCGAGAAGAATTGATGTGGGCGGATAACTATGAGCGCGACCTCAGCGACATCCTGACTCTGCAGCGGGATGTGTGCCGGGCTATCGCCCAGCAAATTCAGAAGCAGTTGGTGCCATCGAAAGAGACGAGTTCACCCGCGGTTTCGTCGATCAACCCGGCGGCCTACGAAGCCTATCTCAAAGGGCGTTACTACCTGAATAAGAGGACCGACGAAGGCTTCAGAAAGGGTATCGAGTACTTCCAGCGGGCCATCGCCCGGGAACCGAATTATGCTCTCGCCTATGCCGGCCTGGCCGATTGTTACAATCTGCTCAATAACTATGATGTCATGCTCCCGCGCGTGGCCGCTCCTCGAGCCAAGGCCGCGGCCAGACGGGCGTTGGATATCGATGACACGTTGGCGGACGCCTATGCTTCACTGGGATTCACGCACACATTCTATGACTGGGAGTGGGAGAACGCTGAGCGAGCGTTTCGACGAGCCATCGCATTGAATCCAAGCTGTGCCCCGGCGCATCATTGGTACGGGTTATATCTGGCGGCGAAGGGGCGATTTGAAGAGGCTCGTGAAGAGCTCCATCAAGCTCGTGAACTCGATCCGCTCTCCCTCATCATCAATGCCAATATCGGATGGGTTCTTTACTTCGAACGTCGCTATGATCAGGCCATCGAAGCCTGTCAGAAGACGCTGGAGATGGATGCCCATTTCCTCTCGGCGCGCATCAAGCTGGCCTGGGCGTACGAGCAGAAGGGGATGTCTCGAGAGGCCATCGCGGAGTTTCGCCAGGTCCTCGCTCATGATGAGACTGATCCCAGCTTCTGGGCGCTCCTCGGTCATGCCTACGCTGTGGCGGGCCGGAAAACAGAGGCGATCCAAATGATCGGCGAAGCGAAAGACCGATCGGCGCGAAGGTATCTCTCGCCATACCTGATAGCCATCATCTATGCCGAGCTTGACGAGCGTGACCGCGCTCTGAAGTGGTTGGAGAAGGCTTATGAAGATCGAAGCGGGTGGCTGGTATGGCTGAAAGTGGACCCCAAACTGGACCGGTTGCGCGCAGATCCTGGATTCGTGGAGTTCCTCTCTCGTCTTGGACTCGACGAATGAGATTCGCGGGGAATCCCGTCATCGGATAGAAGATGGGAATTGATTCCATGACGCGGCTTTTCGATTGTCGGCCAGGTCGATCCCGGTGTCCACGACGCTCCGTAGGAGGTGACTGGTCCTCGATGGGGAGCGATCTTCAAAACGGGTCAGACCATTACGATCCGGACGCTTTCGGAGGAACATTGAGAGGAGGAGAATGTGTCGGAGATCATCGTGAAACCCATCGGCATCGTTCGCTCATCGGTGAAACAACGATCGGATATGCCCACATTGGGCGTGCCGGCCATCATCGAAGTGTTTGACGAGTATACGGCGGGGCTGCGTCATCTGGAGAAGCACAGCCATCTATGGGTACTCGCCTGGTTGCACGAGGCGACGCGCGATAAGCTCCTGGTCACTCCGCGGGGAGTGCGAGATCAAGGTGAAGCCGGACTCCATGGCGTGTTCGCCGTGCGTTCGCCGACGCGCCCCAATCCCATCGGTCTCTCGGCCGCCCGCATCGAAGCCATTGAAGGGAATCGCATTCGAGTGGATCGCCTCGATTTCGTCGATGGCACGCCGGTGATCGATGTGAAGCCTTACTTTCGCCGATTCGACGCCATCGCCGCCGTGCGCAACGAACCGATCGGGCGGCCGGCGAGTCGAGACATCGCGCTCGCCGCCTTGCTCATCGAAGCGGAAAATTTCCACGGCGAGCGGTGTGGCGGATTGGCGCTCGCCGCTCGCATTGTGGAACACGCTCGATCGGTCCTCTTCGATTATCGCGATCCTCCGGGACTGAAAGTGATCGCTCCTCGGGCACGAGGTTGTCTGGTGGATACGTTGATGGCTCTGTTCAACGTCGGTTTCGGTCGAGGGACGCTTGACCTCCACAATCGAGACGCGGTCATTCTCGCCCATGGGTTGCGTCAATACGTGTACACGCTGGTCGTGCCACCCTCTCGATCGTTCGAGGATCTCTTGGCGGCGTCGGAATCGAACGTCTTTCAATTTCGATCATCGGATGATTCGCGTTCCGGCGGAGAACAATCTGAGCCCGTTGAGAATTGCTCGTGAGCGAACGATGAACGATCCCTCGGGGCCGAGCGACCACCTCGAAACGGCGCGGCTTGCCCGGGAGGTGAAAACCATCCCGCCGAAGACGCTCGATGACTGTTCGTCCTTCGAAAGCAGGATGTAACGCAAGCCGCCAGCTTGCACGACCTCATTTTCATCCTTCGTCGATCACTTGTATCGCCGTCTCACATAATAGCCCTTCTTGAATCGAACCTGTTGCACGGCATGGGGGGCGAGGCCTACGACGTCGACTTGGATGGTTCTCCATTCCCCCTCTCGAAGCGGCTTCGGTGGATAATACGCCAAGGTGTACTGTCGATGTAGTTCGACCGAGATGCGCATGCAGGCCTGGCGAATAGCTGGCGGCGTGAAGGCGTAGAAGAGCTTCCCGCCGGTGATCTCCGATAAGTCGCCTATTTGGGCGGCGGCCAATGACAAGCCGATGATATAGATGGGCACGCCTCGCTCTCTGGCGAGGGTTTGAAGCTGTGGATACGTGATCGTGCTCCTGTTATCCATCCCATCGGTGACGACGATGAGGGCTTTCTTTCGGTATCGTCCGTGGATCACGTATGTCAATCCTTTCCCGATACCATCATAGAGCGCCGTCGGCCCGGAGGCGGTGAGCTTCTCCACCGATCGCATCAATGACGCTCCTTGAGTCGTGAATGGAGAGATTCGCTCGACCTTGTTGTTGAACGCCATGAGGAAGATTTCGTCTTCTTTCGTCCCGGCCTCCACTATGGCCGTGACGGCGGCACGAACATCGTCGAGCATGCCCATCATGCTCGTGCTGCGATCCAGCACCAATCCGATACTCGCTGGATGATCGCTGGTGTCGAAAAAGACGATCTCTTGAGGAACGTGATCCTCATACACGTGGAAGTTCTCCTTCTTCAGGCCGATGACGGGCCGGCCCTGAGCATCTGTGACGGTGACATCCACGACGACCAGCTCGCTGTCCAGACTGATGATCGGTTGGCGCTGGGATCGATCACCGACGTCGGTTTCTCCTGGCCGATCGCTCGATAGGACCATGATGGCGAGTGCCATGGCTCCGAGGGCGCTACGGAGATGATGAGTGGGGATACGTCTCACGGTCATCCCTATCGAACATGTTGCACATGATTGGTCGGTATGGCGGCGTGATCGTCATCGTCGGGGTCACTGGGGTCGCCGGACTGCACGCGGTGGTCTTCGAACAAGGCGGTGAAGTCCTGTTGAATTTCTCACTGATGGCGAACATTCTCTCCGTCTGGTCGAAAATGCAGCCCACGGCTTGAGCCGATGCTTGATCGAAAGCGTTGTGCTGGCATAGATATTTGGCGCTGGCTCGAATGCGCTCGATGGGTCGTTTCAATTCTCGATTCAAGTACACGGCGACCAGACCCAATGAGGCCAACCGCTCGGCTCTCATCAGTCGACCAATGGCACGCTCTAAGTTTCGCCCCAGTCTGTTATAGGCTTTGGTCAGTTGCCCGATTTCATCCTCAGTTTTGATTGGGAGATCACCTTTCCAGTCGCCGCGCTCCATCTGTTTCATGCTGGCGAGGAGACGCTCGATCGGTCGCAACACGGACCGGGAGAGGACGGCGTTGATGGCCAGCATCATCGCCAGAGCGGTGACCAGAAGATGAAATGAATGAGTGATCAGGGAGGCCCTCACTGTCGTGCCGATGTCAGTCAATGGACTGGCGATGAGGATGGTCAACAATTGGCTCCGCTCGGATTCCACCGTGCCGGAGACGAGGGCGGGGAATGTCACGACCATCTCCGAGGTACCCCGAACGAAGATCTGAGCGGGGGGCTCGCTCGGGAACGCCGCGTAATCTGTCCATGCCGATTCATCCTTCAGGGGCATGCCGAGAAGCAAGGGATCGGTCGCCGCAACGACGCGGGATTGCGCATCGAGGATGAGAGCGCGGTAATGTTCTCTGTTCGTTTGATTGAGAGCGCGCTCGTAGTTGGTGAGGAGTTCCACCCGGTTCTGGATCTCGACGTGTCGGATCGTCCAGGCGAGGTGCCGGGCTAGTGTCTCCAGATGGTGCGCCCTTTCCAGCATCAGGGATCGCCGCTCGTGATAGAGATCAAGACCCACAAAGGCGCTCATCGTCACCACCAGAATAGCGCCGAAGAGGAGGTTCAGCTTCCATCGCAATCCTAATGCCAGGCGGAATTTCATGGGTCACCGTCCCCGATCCATCGATTTCATCTCCGGGATACCCGTCTCCTGGTGGAGAGGCGAACCACCCCACTGGTCGGCGTCGCCCGGACGGGTTGTTCCGGCTCATAGGGGTAATATTTCGTCCGATTGACGCGGACCCAGAGATAATCGTAGATCGGATCGTCCAACCGTTCCTTGAGTTCGAAATGGAACACGCGGTCCGGCCCTCCCACCTGGTGTTCATATGTGGCCACTTCGAATTGGTAGGGTCCCAACCGACCGATTTGCTGAATATCCTGGTAGCGCCAATATCGGGTGTGCTTGGGATTTTGTGATGCGAAGACGAGAGCATCGGGATACACTTTCAGCACTCCTTCACAACCTCCGCGGCGATGGCGATGTTTCGCCGGGATGACGAATGTTGGCTGGCGCTCGATGGTCGGCAGCACGCTGAGGACCAAGGGTCGCGTGACGCGCCTCAGTAGAAAATCGCTCACCGCTGCCGTGATGTCCTCGTCTCTCAGCTTGAATTCGAACCGACGATTCGCACTCCACAGTTTCCCTCGACTCTCGTAAGTGACGATGTGAATGATACGAGGCGAGCGGATTTCAATGCGCTTGATATCCGTGTAACGCCAGATGCGCTCATGTTTTCGGTGAGGAGTGCGGTACTGGATCGTCTCCGGGCCGATGACCAGCGTTCCTCGACAATGGCCGAGCCGATGATCGTGCTCGACATGGAATTCGAAGGGCTGAGCCCGTACCGATCCGGCGAGAATGAGCGCCATTGTGCCCATGAGCAAGCTCATGATGAGGACCTTCGTTTTCATCCTTGTGATCGTCATCTCCGTTCGTCCCTCCCAGAATGAAGATCGGTCGGCGCGCGGTCCGTTCGAGGGGCATCGTCTCGATGTCGGCGCCCGGTGACCACCTCTCTGCGATCGACATCGACTGCCGCGAATCCATATGCGCGCGGGCGCTTCAAGATACGAATGGCCGCCAGGACGCGGGGGACGTAGTCGATGGTCTCCGGTGGCAGCGCCTGGCGTCGCGCCAATTCCCAGAAGTCTCGAGTACCCGCAGCGCGAATCGCTCGCTCGACGCGCCCTTCCCCGGCGTTATAGGCCGCCAGCGCCAAGAGCCAGTCTCCCCATCGTCGATGAAGATCCCGCAGATACCGTGCTGCCGCTCGCGTCGAGGCCGTCAACTCCTCCCGTCGATCTCCCCGGCCTCGATGGATGAGCCCGTAGCGACGAGCGGTCAGTTCGACGAATTGCCAGATGCCTTTGGCTCCTGCTCGAGACTCGGCTTGAGGATCATATGCACTTTCCACCAGTCCCACGGCGATGAATTCCGCGGGTATCCCCTCTTGGCGAAGGATACGCTCCATCACGCGACGTATGGGTTGCAACCGGATGAATGCCCGTTGGACCAGTTCCCGATAGCGCGTCTGAAATTGAATCAATGCGGCGTTGATTCGCCATTCCGCTTCCTTCGCCCCAACAGGAGATCCAGCTCCATGGTCGAATGCCCACGGCCTGGCTGCCGTCTCCGGACGAGGAGTCCATGCCGCCAGCCGCGCTTCCAGTTGATGAGCGAAACGCTGTAACATCGGCTCATCTCGAAGGGCGGGACGAGCCTCTTCCAGGATCGCTCGGGCTCGTTCCAATTGAAGGTGCGCATCCGCTCGCCGACCGGCTTGGATGAGCACTTCGGCCCGATGATAGAACGAGCTCGCTCGGATGACGAGGTCGGCGGCTTCCGCCGCTCGATCCAGCCGCGCGCCAAGCCGATGATGCCATTGTTCGATCGTTCTCGGGGGCGGTCCGGACCCTGCTCCCGAAGAGGAGGGGGGTTCACCTTTTGGAAGGGCTGTCTGGGTGGGTGAAGTTGAGAAAGCAGGGGCGGCAGCCATCCCGAGAACGATCAAAGCCGTCAGCATGGAGAAGACCATTTCGTTTCTCCACGTGATACCCGCTCCCAGGCGCTTCCACCCTCTCTCGGCAACCTCACGACCTGGGATCACATTGTATCCGACTCCGTTCATCTTCCCTCATTTGGCGGCGGGTTCGATCTTCTTTATATAGATACCGGTCAGTCCACCTCGGCTGAAGACCGTCCCGGTCACTTTCACGCGCTGGGCGATGAAGTTCATCAATTTGGCATTAGGGTTGGTATGATCGACTGGCATAGAGATGTACACCTTGCCCGTCTTCTCCTCCAGAATTCCCAGCGAGATACCTTGCTCGGCGCAGGCGCGAGCGCATGACGCATGTTCCGAGCCTCGCGACTCGTGGCTGACGTAGCACACCGTGTCGATGACTTCGCCGATGAGCGTCACTTCTTTGGCCTTGGGTTCGTGAGGCTCGTGTCCCAGCGCCCAGGCGCCGGTCATCAAGAGGAAGAAGATGGTGATCAGGGAAAGCGTTTTCGCCATGATATCCTCCAGAAAGATGATGATGCCTTCCTCGATTCAATGTTCTCCTGGAATCAGTTCAATAGCTCTCCAATCGCCGAGAATGATCGCCTGACGAATTTGGGCCGGCGTTTTCCCGCTTCGTGTCATGTGATCGGCAAGGAGGACCTCCTTGATACAGATCAGTCAGGTCGCTCCGTGATCCGACGCGTAACAATCCAGCAAGCTGCCGTGACCGAACTGATCACACCAGCAATAACAGGGTTGCTGGGCGAGGACCTCGGGGATGCGTTCGGCGATGGCGTAGGCTTGTGCCACCAGCGGATTGCGGAACCAGTTTGCAGGAAGCGTTCGTGGCAGAGGTCTGGCCGCCTCGACCGTCGGATGAAAAGGAGGCACGCGCTCCGGTCTCTCTGGAGATATGGGTGTGGATTCCGATCGAACCGTCTGTGCCGGAGGCGCCGGTCGATCCTCGTGGCGCGTCCAATACAGGGTGATGGCCAGTCCGATTCCGATGGCGACCAGAACCAACCACCGCTCGGTCGTGAATCGAGGTCTCCTCGATTGTGTGTCTCGTTTCATCGTATCCTCCTTCACATCGGTGCTCGCCCGTCAACTCCTCAGTGTTGATGCGGTTGGGCCTCTGGACCATGAGTATGCGTCTCGATTGCTTCGCCTTCTTTTCCGCGCTCGCGGCTCTCAAAGAGCTTCTCCATCTGTTCTCGTTCTTCGGAAGAGAGATGCGGCAGGCGGCGAATGAAGGCGACCAGTTCCCATATGGATTCCGGACGATCTTCATCACCCCACGCCGGCATGCCGGTGAAGCGGACGCCATTGGAAATGATGTAATACAGTTCGCCGTCGGTGAGTTGCTGTGTCCCTGCGCCGGTCAGGTTGGGCACTTTAGGATAAAGATTGCGACCGATGGGAGTATCTCCTCGGCCATCCGGTCCGTGACACACAGCACAATGGGCGATGAAATGGTCGCGGGCCGACCGCCACCGGGCGTCGGTGAACGGGTAGGGATTCGTCATCTTCTTGGCGCTCGCCGGGATGGCGAAATTCCGTAGTCGCCGCGCGATGGCCGCTTCCAGCCAGGACGGATTTTCTCGAGCGCTGAATCCGTGCCGGCGCATTTGAACGATCACGAGCGTCGCTCCGGCCAATGCGAGAGTGAGAACAATCACGATGGCTTTCCGTTTCATCGTCTTTCCTCGTCAATGCGCCGAGTCGCCCGGTATTTGGGCCTTGGCCTGTCGTCGCAACTGAAAGCCTCGCCACATGTCATAAATCACCGGGATGATGACCAGCGTCAGAATCGTCGATGTGACCATGCCACCGACCATGGGCGCGGCGATTCGTTTCATCACATCGGCGCCCGTGCCGTGACTCCACATGATGGGAAGCAGTCCGGCCATGATGGCCGTCACCGTCATCATCTTCGGTCGCACGCGCATCACGGCGCCGTGGATGACGGCGTCATAGAGATCGCGCCACGTCTTCATCTTCCCGGCGTGCAACCGTTCTTCGTACGCTTCGTCCAGGTAAACGATCATTACCACGCCGGTTTCCGCCGCCACGCCCGCCAGAGCGATGATGCCGACCCAGACGGCGACGCTCAAGTTGTAACCGAGCAGGTAGAGCAACCAGATGCCTCCCACCAACGCGAAGGGGACCGAGAGCAACACGATCATCGTTTTGGTGACCGATTTGAAATTGAGATAGAGCAGCACGAAGATGATGAGAAGGGTCAATGGGATCACATAGAGCAACCGCTGCTTGGCCCGTTGCATATACTCATACTGTCCGCTCCAGACGAGATGATACCCCGGGGGCATGGGCACTTGCTCCTGGACGATGCGTCGCGCTTCCTCGACGTAGCTGCCCAGATCGCGGCCGGCGACATCGACGTAGACGTACCCGACCAGTTCTCCATCCTCGCTTTTGATCACCGGCGGCCCCATCGAGGGTCGGATATGCGCCAATTGCGCTAAGGGAACTTGTGCTCCCGTTGGCGTGGCGACGAGTACGCGTTCCAGTTTTTGAGGCTCATCTCTCAACTCGCGCGCGTAGCGAACATTGATGGGGAACCGCTCGCGGCCCTCGACGGTCTGGGCGATGTTTTTTCCTCCGATGGCCGTTTCGATGATGTCTTCCACATCTCCTACGGTCAATCCATAGCGGGCAGCTTCATCGCGGTCGATCTGGAAATCGTAAAAATAACCGCCGACCACGCGCTCGGCGTAGATGTTACGCGTTCCCGGCACATCCTTGAGGACTTGCTCGATGTGTTGGCCGATCTGTTGAATGACCTGGAGGTCGGGGCCGAGGACTTTGATCCCGATGGGCGTGCGGATGCCGGTGGTGAGCATGTCGATGCGCCCTTTGATGGGCATGGTCCAGGAATTACTGATGCCCGGGAGGCGGAGCGCCTGGTCCATCTCATCGATGAGTTCCTCCGGCGTGAGCCGGCGCGTCTCCGGCCAGAACCAGCCGAGCGGTCGTTTCAGCCAATGAGGTGCCCAGGACGAATACCAGCGATCCTGTCGCACCGTGCGCCATTCGCTCTCCGGTTTGAGGATGATGGTCGTTTCCATCATCTCCAGTGGCGCCGGATCGGTCGACGTGCGCGCGCGTCCAGCTTTACCGAACACCGAAGCCACTTCGGGGAACTGATTGATGATGCGGTCTTGCAATTGCAGAACCTGCTGGGCTTGGGTGATCGACATTCCCGGCAGTCCGGTGGGCATGTAAAGGAGCGAGCCTTCGTAGAGCGGTGGCATGAACTCGCTGCCCAGCCTGGTGAACGCCGGGATGGTGGCCAGCAGGATCAATATGGCCAGAGCCAGCGTCGTCTTGCGGAACCGCAACACGGCGTGGACGATGGGATTATAAACGCGGATGAGGAAGCGCGAGATGGGATTTTTATGTTCTGGGGCGATCTTGCCGCGAATCATCAGCACCATCAATACCGGCACCAGCGTCACCGAGAGGATCGAGGCGAAGAACATGGCGAACGTCTTGGTATAAGCCAGCGGTTTGAACAATCGTCCCTCTTGCGCTTCCAGGGTGAATACCGGCATGAACGATACGGTGATGATGAGGAGCGAGAAGAAGAGTGGTTTGCCCACCTCCTTGGCGGCGCGAATAATCACCTCCATTCGATCTCCGGTCCGGCCAGTGTGTTCCCAGTGCTCCAGGCGCTTGTGGGCGTTCTCGATCATCACGATGGCGGCGTCGACCATCGCTCCGATGGCAATGGCGATGCCGCCGAGCGACATGATGTTGGAGTTGATGTCCATGTAGTACATGGCCACCAGCGACATGAGGATGGCGATGGGGAGGGTGAGGATGGCCACCAGCGCGCTACGGAAGTGAAACAGAAAGAGGATGCAGACCAGGCTCACGATGAGACTCTCTTCGATGAGCTTCTCCTTGAGCGTATCGACGGCCCGCAAGATGAGCTCAGAACGATCATAGACGGGAATGAGTTCGACGCCTTCGGGAAGCGCTCTCTTGATCTCCTCGATCTTCTCTTTGACGCGTTCGATCACCTCCAAGGCGTTCTCGCCATAGCGGACGACGACGATGCCGCCGACGACTTCTCCTTCGCCGTTGAGTTCGGCCACGCCCCGGCGAATATCCGGTCCCAGGTGAACCTTGGCCACGTCGCGAATGGTGATGGGCGTCCCTTGGCCATCGGTGCCTACGGGGATGCGTTCGATGTCGGAGACGCGTTTGATATAACCGAGGCCGCGAATCATGTATTCGCGTCCGGTGAATTCGACTACGCGACCGCCGACATCGTTATTGCTCCGACGAATGGCGCGAATGACTTGAGTGACCGGCAGGTTGTAGGCCAGTAATGTGTCGGGATCCAGCTCGATCTGATATTGTTTGACGTAGCCGCCCACGCTGGCCACTTCCGATACGCCGGGGACGGCGGCCAACCAGTAACGCACGTACCAGTCCTGGATGGTTCGCAATTGAGCCAGGTCATGACGTCCCGTCCGATCCACCAGCGCGTACTCGAAGGCCCAACCGACGCCGGTGGCATCCGGTCCCAGCGTCGGCGTCACGCCCTCGGGCAAGCTACCCGCAACGCTCTGCATGTATTCGAGCACGCGACTTCGCGCCCAGTAGATGTCCGTGCCGTCCTCGAAAATCACGTAGACGAATGAGAAACCGAAGAACGAATATCCTCGCACGACCTTTGCCCGAGGTGCCGAGATCAAGCTGGTGACGATCGGATAGGTGACCTGATCTTCGACCAGATCCGGGCTTCGTCCCGGCCACTCGGTGAAAACGATCACCTGGACATCGGAGAGATCGGGGATGGCATCCAGCGGCGTATTCTTCATCGCCCACAATCCCCAGGCGATGGCGAAGAAAGTGAGCAAGAAAACGAGGAATTTATTCTTCGCGCTCCACTCGATGAGTTTCTCAATCATAGCGTTCCCTCTCTCCGCTCATTTCCATTGGTTCCATCCATCATGGAGGTTCTTTCGGACGAGTCCATGCCCGGCGCATTCCATGAACTCGATTCCTTCAGTGACTATGCGACATTCCTCCCAGAGCGGCGCTCAGGCGACTTTCAGAATCGATCAAGAAATTGGCCGAAGTCACCACGCGCTCGCCCGGTTTGAGGCCTTCCAGGATCTGGTAGTGATCGTCGACTTTGAGCCCCAGCTTGACGTCGCGGGGTTCGAAGTATCCGTTCCCCCGATCGACGAAAACGAATTGGCGCATGCCGGTATCGATGACCGCTTCCTCGGAGACGACCAGCGACTTGCCCAGTGGGACGTCGATCTCCACATCGGCATACATATCGGGGCGAAGCTTCAGATCGGGATTGGGGAATTCCATACGTACCTTCAACGTCCGCGTCTTGCCTTCCAGATAGGGATAGACGTACACGATCTTCCCTCGGAACGTCTCGCCGGGAAAGTAAGCCAGTTTCATGGTCGCCGGTTGACCTTCCTTGATGAGCGGCATCTCGTACTCATAGATGTCGGCGTAGACCCAGATGGTAGAGAGATCGGCGATCTCATAGACGTTGGTGTCCGCCGTGATGCGCATCTGTTCGTAGGCATTCCGCTTGAGCACCACGCCATCGACCGGCGCGTAGAGGGTGAGCGTCTTTTGCACCTCTCCGGTGCGCGCCAGCCGCTCGATCTGCTCATCGGTGATATCCCAGAGTTCCAATCTCCGACGCGTAGAAGCCAGCAGGCTCTCTGCCCCTCGCGCGACTTCCTCGAAGCGACTCTCCACCAACTGCCCTCGCGCCTTCAGAGCGAGCAGGAATTCTTCCTGAGTGGCGACGAGTTCCGGACTGTAGATGGTGAACAGCGGTTGTCCTTTCTTGACAATTTGCCCCACGTAATCGACGTACACTTTCTCGATCCATCCCGGAATCTTGGTGTGGACGCGAGCGATGCGCGTCTCGTCGTAATCGATGCGCCCCACCGTGCGGATCGTTTTCTTGAGGGACACGATTTTCGCTTCCTCGGTCCTCACGCCGATCATCTGCTGCTTCTCTGTGCTCAGCCTGATCGTGCCAGGGGCCATATCTTTCATAGCCTCCATTTCATCGGCGTATTTGGGGACGAGTTTCATGCCGCAGTCGGGGGCGATGCCCGGTTTGTCCGAGGTGTACGACGGGTGCATGGGATCGTACCAGTAGAGAATTTTGCGCTCGGCAGGCTCCGAGTGCTGGGCGTCCTCGGTCGACTGGCGCCCCCATCCTCCCCTCAGCCAGGAGGGGACGATATCCGGGACGGCGATGCTGGCCGCTCCCAGGACCACCACGAGGGCGGTCAAGCCGAAGACGACGCGTCGCGTCCTCGTGCGCCCGGATGGGCGAGGGGCATCGATCCCGATCGACTCTTGGCCGGTCGGCTGTTGGAATTGAGACGACGAGGTCTCATCGACGGTCGCTCGGAGAACGTCCAAAACATCTTCCTGGTTCTCGGGATTTCGTGTCGGTTTCTCCGTCATCCTTCCATCCTCCTGGACGTCATGAGCTATCTGGTCAGCTCGATGCCCACAAATGGCTCGAGCTCGGCGAGCGCTTTCTGATACTCGGCCAATGATTCGTAATACTTCAACTCGTAATCGAGCAGCGTGATGAGGTTGTTCAGCAAGGTGAGGAAATCCACCTTCCCCACCTGATAAGCGGCCACTGATGACTCCAGGGCCAATGTGGCTTGAGGCACGATGGCCGTTCCGTATAACTCGACGAGTCGCGCTGCCGTCGTCGCCGCCAGATATCGATCTTTCAACTGAAAGTAGAGAAGAGCCGTCAGTTGATCGTAGCGCTTTCGCGCGCTGGCCAACTCGGAGGCGGCACTGTGCAAGGCTGGACGCTGCTTGCGCCAGAAATAGAGAGGCACTTTGGCCTTGAACATGAGCTCGTACATCTCTGGCATGGGCGTCCGGTTGAAGTAGCGAAACCCGACTTCGAAATCGGGGTAGAAATTCTTCTTGGCCAGTTGAACGGCATATTCGTGACGGTCGATCTCTCGCTGTTGACGTTTGAGAAGGGGGAATCGAGTGAGGGCCATCCGGTAGAGCTGATCCATGGAGTAGCGAAACTCCGCTTGCCGGATCTCGGCCGGGCGCCCCAGTGGGGCCTCCGGCGGTCGGTACAGCAAACTGTTCAACTGGGCCACCAGCGCATCTCGCCGCTCCTCCAGAACGGTCAGTCGATCCAAGAGCCGGGAGATCTCCACCTGGGCTTTCAAGACGTCTTGCTGAATGCCCTCGCCGACCTGATACTTGGCCTCGGCAATGCGCTCGAACTTCTCCAGCAAGTCCTTATCTTTTTTCACGATGTCGATGGCTTTGGTGACGTAGTAGAGCTGATAGTACGTCGTCTTGACCTGAGCGATCACCTCTCGTCGCACTTGCTCGTATTGCCATCGCTCGGCGTCGGCGGCCATGGCGGCCATTTTCCCTTTGAGCGCCAGCTTGCCGGGGAAGGGGATGGGTTGGGTGATGCTGATCGTCCGCGCGCTGCTCGGATCGCCCGACTGGAGCGTGGGCGGGATCAGATTCCCCATGGTCTGGAATCCGATGACGGGATCGGGCAGCGTGCGGGCGGGTTGAATCTGGAACCGTTTGGCATCGACCATCCGCCGTGCCGCCTGAATCTGCGGGTTGTTGGCCAATGCCTCTCGAATGAGCTCATCCAGAGAGACCACGGGCTCGGCCTGACTCGCTGCCCGGATGGCCACCTGTCGGACCAGTTGCGTCGTCTCCATCCGATTGGACGGAGTCGAGCCCGGCCGGCCTCCGTCCGTTGGTCCGGGAAGTTCCGGCGAGCCGGATTCGCCGGAGGCGAGCGATGGGGCCGTCTCCGGATGCGGTCGCCGATCGGCTTGCGGAGTGGCCCGCAGCGGGATCGAGCTGGCGAGCAACAACAGAAGGGAGGCGGGGATCAGAAGCGCTTTCTTTCCACCGGTCACCGATTGAGCGTGTTTCACCATACCTCCTCACATCAACGGCGTTATCGAACCATCCAGTTGAAGCAAACCGGATGCCATTGATGGCGCGGACTCCATCATGACCATCCTTGAAGGCGTCAATCTCTTCACGATGAAGGGATTAGCTCTATAAACGGGATTAGCCGACCGGCGCGATCGAGCGGCCTCCTCCGGAGAGTACTGCTTGAAATAAAACAGCCGCTGTCATGTTTTCGCACACTCTCCTCACAGGACAATCGGGTAGGGTTCACTCTGGAACAGGATCACCGTCGGCGGAGTCATCCGTGGGGAGATCGAGGCCCTTTATCGAATTTGCAGTTGCTGGAGCACTTCCGGATTCTCTTCTTCCCAAGCCAGAATGGTATGACAGAGGTCACAATCCTGGCGAATGGTTCGTCCATCATCACTCACGTGCTCATCATCGTGACAGCGGAAACATCCGGAAAAACGCTGATGGCCAATGTTATTGGGATAAGTGCCCCAAGTGACGTTCATGGAAGGGAAGACATTCCGGCGGTAGATCGCCTGCATTTCGCCAATGGCCGCTTCGATCGTCTGGCGACGGGCGATGTAGACGTCGGGGTAATTCTGCTGATAATAGGTGCGCACCTGCCGGGCGATGTGTTCCAACGCCTCCGACTTCGGGCCGGTAGCCTGCTGGAGGGCCTGGACGCCGACTTTCTTGATGTACGGCAGCGTGGGGTCGATCCGTCCGGCAGCCATCGCTTCGTCCATGGCTTCGTCGGGGAGCTGGTAGATATGCGTGGGGCGATTATGACAATCGATGCAATCCATCACCCGTTTCTCAGCGGTGGCCATTTGCTCGGGCGTGAGCGTGCCGTCTTTGGTGGCGAATTCGGTCACCGTGCCATCGGCGTTTTTCACCTGCACCCAGGGGATGACCTGTCGTTGTGGATCAGCGGCAATGTACATGGTCTGTTTGTGAGGATCGATATGCCAGCTATGAATGCCACCTCGACCCTGATTGCCGCCGCCGATGTGCATGACCAGAACCGTCTTCAATGGCGTATTGGCCTCGTCCTGGGAGAATCGCGTGATCACTTTGATGCGGTCACCGGTGAACTTTTCCGGCCAGTGGCACTGTTCGCAGGTGTCTCGGGAAGGGCGCAAGTTCCGGACCGGCGTGGGAATGGGACGATCATAGGTTCCAAACGTCACGGCCAGAACCTGCCCGACGCCCGATAATTTCGATCGAACGAACCAGGGGGCTCCGGGACCGATATGGCACTCCACGCACTTGACGCGGGCATGGGGAGAACGCAGATAGGCGGTGTATTCCGGCTCCATCACCGTGTGGCACACCGTCCCACAAAACGCGACCGAGTCCATGAAGACCACCCCCTGGTAACTGACCAGCGAGAGGATAAAGATGTTGGCTGCCGTGAGCGTGGCGATGATGCCCGCCATGCGGCGTACCTGAGGTTGGTTGAAGTCGATCTGCGGATAGGGGAGCGGATTGCGAGAACGTCCTTGGTGGCCGGACTGAACGGCTCGCTTGCGCTCCCAGTATACGCCCAGAGGGATCAGGATGAGCCCGAGGATGAAAAATCCCGGAAGCACGAGGAAAGCCATGATGCCCACATATGGCGTGTCATAAAGGCGAAGAGCTCCCAGTATCGCCAAGGCGAGAATGAGCAGCGCGCTGGTGGTGGTGAGGATGGCCCCCAGGGCCGTGATGGTGTTCCGCCCGAAAAGTCTGATGAACGTCCACAACCACTCGTTTTGCCACCGCCGCTTCAACGTGTCCATGGCGGGAAATTGTATCGCTGGTCCCATTTTTTTGTCCATTCTCATCTCACCCAGGAGAATTCCTCACGCCACCCCGAGAAGTGCTCCTCCCCATTCACAACCGTTCCTGCGCCCGCCGTCTGGCCGGTCGCCAGTCGCCGTTATCCAAAGGACGCGGCGAGCGGCCACCGAGGCCCGTTCGCCACTCTCGGCGGCGAGCGGTTCGCTCCTACCTGATCGCGCTCGTTCCTCTCACCGAACTTTGAAGGTAACCTGCTAAGCAAACCTCATACCAGATTCGGCCAAAGGATGGGTAGCCATCCCAACTTCCCCAGTTGGCGAGACTTCCTCGCTCCATCGGAACTCGACGGAGGCAGAGGGGAGAGCCGCGTCGGGTGAATTGGCCCATCCCGGTGGGCGATTTGCCCCGCTCGTCAGCCTGATCAGCATTGAGGGGAGGAAGGCAAGGTGTTCGGAATCAGGTGATTAGCCAGCGCGCCCGAAGAAGCAATTTCTTGGCACAGTGTTTGCATCATAGATGTTATGAAGTCGTGGGTTACGGGCTCAGGGCTTCAGGGAGGATATGAAAATGACGGCCAAGGAAGGACCACGTTGGACATCGCCACAAAGAGCGGGGGCTACCGATGAGATCGTCCTCGAGGGAGGCGAAAGAGTTTCCCGGTGTGGGAGATGGGCGGCCGTGGTGGAGCAGGAGCGGGCGAGCGAGATTGATGATCGGAGGCGAGATGGGGGTCCCGCTCTTCCCGTGGTCCTCGTTGGCCATGGAGATCTTCCTGACGGGTTGCCTCAGCCAGGAGCGCTCAGCCAGGAGTGCTCACTGGTTGGCTTCGACATGCGCCAGGGTCATCATGTCTCCTGGTCTCCTGCGTCCCAGTCAGCGCAGGAGGGCACAACCGGATACCACGTCACCATTTCGACCCACCCCGTCGGTCCGTCGCTGACCCCTCACCCTACGGTTCTTATCAACCGGCCCTCGCTACATCAATATGAACCGCAGGTCCACGGCGGCGGACTGATTATCTACGACTCCTCCCTGATTGACACGACGCCGACCCGTGGTGATGTGGAGACCATGGCGATTCCGGCCCCGGACATCGCCGATGGACGAGGTTGGGCCCAAGCCGCGAACATGGTGGCCCTGGCGCTCTCCTGAGGAGTCCTCTCGCGCGCTCGGTCTCTGCAGAGTGTCGATTGGAGGCTCCCCGAGGCGTCAGTGTGGTGGTCGGTGACCATGACTTGGAACAGTCTGGATCGTCTCCTTCGAAAATAGACGACGGACGACCGACGACGGGCGACCGACGCGCTCTTTTCATCCCTGCGATGTGGCTCGAGCGCGCCATGAGGGACTCCTTCGGAAATCACCGCAAAGGCGCAGAGAACGCAAAGATCCCCCAATAGGCTCTTTTCATCCCTGCGATGTGGCTCGAGCGCGCCATGAACGACTCCCTTGAAATCCCATCCATGATGTGAGCGTGAACGGTGGCCGCCGGTGGACGGGCCCGTGATGGGACTATTTCGCCCTCGCCCGGCGAGCCTCATCGCGAGGTTCTGTCCCATCCGACGATGCTCCAATCTGGGTTCTGAACATCATCCCCCGATCGCTCGGCGTCAGCCGAGGCTCAAGTTGTGGAAGAACGTCGGAAAAGGTCATTGCCGAACCTTTTTCCCATTCGTATAATGAGTGTGAGACGGAGGACATCGAGGCAGCGGCCGGAGAGCCCACCGAGATGCCACGACGAGATGGAATGAGGAATGATGATGACGCGACAGAACACGCTACTGTTGACCCTCACACTGATGGTATCCGTTTGGTTGACGGTGCCCGCATTGGAAATGGGAGGCAACGGCGATCCGGCCAATGGGTCGGGAGAGACTCCCTCCGAAGCTGACCTCGCCGAATTGGAGCCCACATTGGCCATCGTGGGCGGTTGGTTGATCGATGGCACGGGGCATGTGCCCTACGATGATGCCGTGGTTTTGATCGCCGGCGATAAGATCAAGGCCGTCGGTCGTCGGGGTCGCATCGCCATCCCCCCCGGGGTGGACATCATCGACGCTCAAGGGAAAACCATTCTCCCCGGCATCATCGATGCCCACAATCATCTGGAAGGATTGGGGCTCGGCGAAGACGATCGCGAATTCACCAATACGCCGGAGAAATTGAAGAGAGCCATTCTGCAGAATGCCCGGTTGGATCTTCTCTCCGGCGTGACCACGATTCGAGAGATGGGGTCGAGCGAGATGGTTCTGGCGCTTCGCGAGCAGATCGAAGCCGTCGGTCCGCGACTGTTCGCCGCCGGGCCGCAGTTGGTGAAGAGAGATCCTCAGGCTCCCCTCTTCCCCAATCTGCTGGAATTCGATGGCCCCCGGGACGCGCGCCGCAAAGTCCGCGACCTCATCGCCAAGGGCGTTGATTTCATCAAAGTGCGACTGACGGCGCGGCGCCCATTGCCCACGTTGCGAGAGATGCGGGCCATCATCGAAGAGGCCCATGACGCCGGCTTGAAGGTCGCTGCTCACACCGATGTCCCTTACGAAGAAGCGGTTCGCCTGGCCATCGAAGCGGGCGTCGATGCGCTAGAGCACAGCGCCGTATTGCGGGTGGGCGATGATCTCTTACTGCGAGAGATGGTG
>RFHM01000076.1 GCA_003696865.1 Acidobacteriota bacterium
ATGCATCGAAGCGAAAAACATGAGCGAGACATTTCCACGCAGGCGCGAGTCTCCCGCGCCCCCGACTGCCCCGCCGTCTCTCTCCATCCGAAGGGCATTCGGCGCGAACGATACATCCCTCTCCTGCTCCTGGCGCCGGCACTGGTCGTGCTGCTGGCGCTGACGGTCTATCCCCTGCTCTACGCCGTGCGGGTGAGTTTCCACGTCTCCGGCGATGATGGGTGGACGCTGGCCAACTATGCGCGATTATTCACCGATCGTTTCTTCGCCGAGGCGCTCTGGCACACGTTCGTCTACGCGGGCACAGCCGTCACGGTCGAATTCTTCCTGGGCCTGGGATTGGCGTGGCTATTGGATCGTCACCTTCGCGGGCGCTCGCTGTTTCGGGCGCTGCTCCTCGTTCCTATGATGATTCCGCCGGTGGTGGTTGGCGTCATCTGGCGGTTGCTCTACAATCCGAACTTCGGCGCCATCAACGGCACATTGCAACGCTGGGGCATCGATACGAGCCCTTTGGTCTGGACGGCCAGTCCTCGATGGGCGCTCCCTTCGGTGATTCTGGTGGACATCTGGCAATGGACGCCATTCATGTTCCTCATCTTGCTGGCCGGTTTGCAGGCCATCCCCCAAGAACCCTATGAGGCGGCTCTCATTGATGGCTCATCGGCCTGGCACACGTTTCGTCATGTGACGCTGCCGTTGCTCAAGCCGGCGATCCTCATCGCGCTCTTGCTTCGGACCATGGATCTGTTGCGCATCTTCGATCAGATTTTCATTCTCACCCAAGGTGGACCGGGATTCGCCACCGAGGTCATCAGCCTGTACATCTACAAGACGGCGTTTCGCTTCTTCGACTTTGGGTATGCCGTGACCATGTCGTTTGTGTTGCTGCTCATCACCAACATCATCAGCCTGGGATTCATTCGCCTGATCAGGGCTGAGGAGGGGTTGGCGTGATCCTCTGGCGACGACCATGGCGAAGATGGACGGGCCTCATCGCGTATGGTGCGATCGGGCTGGCGCTGGTGATTACCCTCGTCCCCGTCTATTGGATGGTGACCATGTCGCTCAAGACGGAGGTCGATCAGTTCGCCCGCCCACCGCGCTGGTTCGATTTCCAACCGACGCTGGAGCATTATTACGAAACATTTTTCATTCGCCCTTTTGGACACTATGTGATGACCAGTGTGGTGGTGGCCGCTCTGTCGACGGCGCTGGCGTTGACGCTGGGCACGCTGGCAGCATACAGTCTGGCGCGTTTCGAACTGCGGTGGCGAATGCATCGTCATCTGGCCTATTGGATTCTCTCCACGCGCATGTTTCCTCCGATTGTCACCATCATCCCCCTGTTTCTCATGTTGCGCCATCTTCAGCTACTGGACACGATAACGGCCTTGATTCTGGTGTACGCGGGCTTTAATCTTCCTTTCGTGGTGTGGATGATGCGCGGTTTCTTCCAAGAGCTTCCCATCGAACTGGAAGAAGCAGCCCTGGTGGACGGGGACTCGCGGCTGGGCGTGCTGTGGCGCGTGGTCCGACCCCTGGTCATGCCCGGGCTCGTTGCCACGGCCATCTTCTGCCTCATTACGTCCTGGAACGAGTTTTTATTCGCGCTCATCCTGACGCAGACAGACGCGTCCATCACGTTACCGGTGGGTATCGCCGGTCGCGTCACGCAGTATGAGATCAAGTGGGGGGCGATGAGTGCGGCGGGCGTGGTGGCCATGCTCCCCATGCTCGTCTTCGCCATGATGGTCCAGCGCCACCTGGTCCGTGGCCTCTCGCTGGGCGCCGTGAAAGCGTGAAACATGGACGTTCGATTCCAGAATGTGACCAAGATGTTCGGCTCGACCAGGGCCGTTGACGAGCTGACACTGACCGTCGAGGATGGCGAGTTCGTCGTCCTGCTCGGTCCATCCGGATGTGGCAAGACGACGACGCTGCGATTGCTGGCCGGACTGGAGACGGTCACATCGGGACGGATGTTCATCGGTCCGACCTGTGTCAATGATTTGTCGCCGCGCGAGCGCGATGTGGCCATGGTCTTTCAGAATTACGCCCTCTATCCGCACATGACGGTGGCCGAGAACATCGCTTACCCGCTGCGCATCCGCAAACTGGACCGCCGGGAGATCAACCGACGGGTGCAATCCGTGGCCGAGATGCTGGAACTGGAATCCCTGCTGGATCGTCGCCCCCGCGAACTGTCCGGCGGCCAACGACAGCGAGTGGCATTGGCCCGGGCCATCGTGCGCGAGCCACGCGTCTACTTGATGGACGAACCCCTCTCCAATCTCGATGCCAAACTGCGCGTCCAGATGCGCGGCGAACTGAAGCGCCTGCAATACGAACTCGGCACGACAACACTTTATGTGACCCACGATCAAGCCGAGGCGATGACGCTGGCTCACCGTATCGCCGTCATGAAGGATGGTCGATTACAACAATTCGACACGCCGCTCAACATCTACCATCGACCGGCCAATCGGTTCGTCGCCGGATTTGTGGGGAGCCCGAGCATGAATTTCATCGAAGGAATGGTGGATGACGCCGAAGGGTGCTTCACTAATGGAGATCTCACCGTGCCGCTCACGCCCGAACAACGAGACCGCCTTCCCACCGGCCGGCGACTGACCTTGGGCGTGCGTCCCGAAGATATACGCCTGTCGCCGGAACCCGAGCCCGGATGGTTTCCGGCAACCGTCTATGTGGCCGAGTTAATGGGCAATGAGACGTATGTCTTCTTGAAGTTGGGCAAAGAGAGAGTGGTGGCGCGCACCGATCCCACATTTCAGCCCGAGATAGAAGCGACCGTATGGGCGACGTTCCAGGCGACAAAGCTGCATTTCTTCGAGGCGACTTCGGGGGAACGCATAGGCTGAGATGGAGAAAGTGCTCGCCCGATGACTATGTTCAGACAGGATATCGTCAGGCAAACAGTGAATAGCCACGACATCACCGAAGTGCAGGGATCGTCAAGCGAGGTGGGAATTGGGCAACGATCTCTCCGCCCGAGCGGTGATGACGAATTTCAGGGGAAGGGCTTATGGTGCGCTTATCGTTGAACGGAGCGACGACGATGAAAGCCGATCTGGTCACGGATATCATGGTGGCCGGACGGGCAGGATTCGATGCCATTGAGATCTGGGCGGCCAAGCTCCGTCGGTTCTTGGAGACGGGTACGACGGCAGAACTCAACGGCTATTTCCAGCAATATGGCGTGCGCCCTTGGAGCATCAACTCGATGGAACGCATCACCTTCCGCTCGCCCGAAGAGCGACGAGCCCTGCGGGCCGAGTGCGAGACGCTGTGCCGATGGGCGCAGGAATTGGATTGCCCGTATATCGTCGTCGTACCCGGTCCTCGACCGCGGGGCGTCGCTCCCGCCGATGTGGCCGTCGATGCCACGTTCATCTTGCGGGAATTGAGCGACGTCGCCAAACCTTATGGCATCGGCTTGGGATTGGAATTTCTCGGCTTCAAAGAGTGTTCCATTCGAACGCTGGCCCGAGCGTATGAGATCGTTCAGCGCGTCAATGATCCGCATGTGGGTCTGGTCCTGGACGCGTTCCATTTCTACGTCGGAGGTTCATCGTTGGAGGATATTGCTCGTCTTGATCCTCGACGCTTGTTCGTATTCCACATTGACGATGCCGAGAATCGTCCGCCGAATGAGCTTCGAGACGAACATCGACTGCTACCCGGCGAGGGCATTTTGCCTCTCAAGGATATCTGGCGAGCGCTCCGCGCCATCGGCTATGATGGCGTGGTGAGCGTGGAACTGTTCCGCCCGGAGTATTGGGAGTGGGACCCGGCCACATTAGCCCGTCGCGCCAAGGATGCCGTGGAACGCGTACTGGAATTGAAACCCTCAGATGAGGGACGGGCGCCTTCAGAGGAGCAGACATCATGAACCGAGTGCGCATCGGAATCGTCGGCGCTGGGTTCATCGGGAATATGCACGCCCGGATTTTAGCCGAAATCCCGCGCGCCGACGTCGTCGCCATCTACGATAGGCAGTCCGATCGGGCGCAGGCATTGGCTCGGAGAGTGGAAGCCGAAGCGGTGCCGAGTCTGACGACACTGCTCGAGCGCGTCGATGCCGTCTACATCACCGCGCCCAATCGAACGCATCCGGATATTGCTCTGGCCGCACTCGATCGTGGCTGTCACGTCTTTTGCGAAAAACCGATGGCCGTCTCGCTCGATGCCGCGCGGGCTATGCTCGAGGCCAGCGAGCACAGCGATCGCGTATTCCAGGTCGGACACAATCGCCGGTTCGCGCCCGTTTATCAGAAGGTCAAGGAGCTGATCAACACCGATCATCTTCGACCTCATTCGGCGCACATCAAGATGAATCGCGGCGAACTGCTCGACCCTCCCTGGGTCGGCCGACCGGACGTCACCGGCGGATTTCTCTACGAGACGACCATCCATATGTTGGACATGGTGCGGTGGCTGTTTGGCGAAGTGACCAGCGTGATGGTCGTGGGATCATCGCACGAATATGGCGAGGTCGATGACTTCTCCATGTTGCTCACCTTCGCCAGTGGTATGCATGCCACGCTGGCTTCATCGGCCGATGCCAGTTGGTTTTTCCCTTTCGAGCGAATAGAAGTCTTCGCCCATCATGCCACCATTGAAACTCAGGAGATGGTATGCGTCACGTATACTGAGGGGCTCGATCCCAGGGTGACGACGTTCTCATTTCATCAATTATCGCGGGAAGATCAATGGGGCTATCGGCGCGAAGACGACGCGTTCATCCGATCGATCCTGGATGGCGCCCCGGTGGCCGTTTCGGCGCGGGATGGATACAAGGCCGTCGAACTCGTCGAAGCCTGCTATCGCAGTCTGCGGACGGGCGAGCGCATCTGGTTCGATGCCTAGAGGTGGGTGCCGAGGCGGGCGGTGGATCGCTCACCCGCGAATGCCGAGTTGATCGAGGATCTGCGGATTCTCGCGCCAGTGCTTGCGCACTTTGACGTGGAGTTCGAGATAGACCTTCTTGCCGAACAAGAACTCCAGTTCCTCCCGGGCCAGCGATCCGATCCGTTTCAATCGTTGTCCCCCGCGCCCGATGATGATGCCCTTCTGGCCATCGCGTTCGACGAGGATGGTGCAATAGATGCGCAATAATTCCCCCTCATCCTGAAAACGCTCGGTGTATACGGCCGTCTCGTAAGGGATCTCATCCCGCGTCACCATCAACAGCTTTTCCCGCACGATCTCAGCGGCCAGCACGCGCTCGGGTTGATCGGTCACCTCGGACTCCGGGTAATAGAGCGGTCCCGGCGGCAGGGCTTCGAACAATTTCTCGACCAGCAATTCTACGTTCTCGCCGGTGAGCGCCGATCCGGGAATGAGCTCTCGAAATGGGTACGCCCGGTGATAGCGATCCATCAGCGGGAGGAGTTGGGCCTTGTTCTTCAGCTTGTCGATCTTGTTGAGGAAGAGCAACGCCGGCTTCTCCGTGGGCTTGATGAGTTCGAGCGTGAACTCATCGCCGCGACCGAACGGTTCGAGGACATCGATGATGAGCAGCAGGACATCCACATCGCTGATGGCGTCGCGCACGGCGCGCATCATCCGTTCGTTCATCTCGTGAATGGGCTTATGAATTCCCGGCGTATCGACAAAGATGATCTGCCCCTCCGGACGGGTGAGGATGCCGCGGATGCGGGTTCGCGTGGTCTGTGGCTTGTCCGAGACGGCGGCCACTTTGAAGCCAACGAGGCGATTGAGCAAGGTCGACTTCCCGACGTTCGGTCGTCCAATGAGGGCCACAAAACCCGATCGCGTCTCCGTTTCCGTCATGAGGGCACCTGTTCCGATCTGGTGGAGGCTGCCGGCACCGGGCGAATGCGCACGCGCCGCACGCGACGAGGGTCGGCGTCCACCACCTCGAAGAGGAGATCTTTGAAGTGAACTTGTTCGCCGATCTTGGGCATGCGCTTCAATTGGCGAATGATGAAGCCGGCCACGGTGGTGAAATCATCGGCCTCGATCTCCGTGTGGAAGAGTTCTTCGATCTTACGAATTTCCGCCGTCCCTTTGACGAGAAAACTTCCATCGGGTTGCTCGACGATGTCATCGTTCTCTTTATCGGTCTCTTCCTGAATGCCGCCGACGATTTCCTCCAACAGGTCCTCGATGGTGATCAGGCCGGCGATGCCTCCGAACTCATCGACGACCAGCGCAATATGGGTATGCGATTGGCGCATCTCCTCCAGGAGTTCTCCGGCCGATTTGGTCTCCGGGACGAAATGGGCCGTGCGAGCGATGGTGCCCACGGGATCGTTTTCTCTCCCCGCCTGCCAGGCCTTGAGCAAGTCGCGCAGATAGACCACGCCCTCGATATTGTCCAGTTGATCGCGATAGACGGGGATGCGCGAATACTTGGAATCGATGATCGCTTTGAGGGCCTGGCGAATCGGCGTCTCACTGGCCACGGCCACGATCTCCGAACGAGGGGTCATCACTTCCGCCACGCGGCGGTCGCCCAATTCGACGATGGATTGGATCATGTGCCCTTCGGCTTCCTCGATGATGCCTTCCTCCTCACCGACATCGATATAGGCCTGAATCTCTTCTTCCGCGTCTTCATCCCCGACGTCGAGAGCCGATCCCAACCTGGCTTCTTGCCACTGAATGATCCGATAAATGGGATAAGAGACGACGAGCAATCCATCGTAAATGAGGGAGAGCACCGGCAGCAGCCGGAGGAGCGCCCCATCCGGATCGCGCTGGGCGAGGAGATGGGGCAGGAGTTGTCGAAACAGTCCCACGATGGCCAGCATGGCCGGCAAGGCCCAGAGGAGAGCATGAGCGCGAGTCACGTCCCAACGCTCGCAGAGCGCGATCACCAGGATGGTCAAGCCAATGATGAGGATTTGACTGCTCAAACTCACGGCCAGAAGGAATCGGCGATCGTTCTCCACGATCTCCTTGAGCAAGCGACCATGACGTTCGCTCTCGTGCTCGGCCACCAGAACCCGCAGTTGCACTTCGCTCAGTTCGTCGACGGCGCTCTCAACGGTAGACAAAAAGATGAGCGCGACGATCAACGCCAGAGTCAATCCGATGTGGAGTTCCAGGATCATGGTTCGCTGATACTCAATGTCATAGCGATCGCGACGGCCCTCATCGCCCCCGGCCGATGAGGCGTCGGCGCAAACGCCGTTCCAATCGCCTCATCTCTCCTCGATCGGTCTCATGATCGTATCCACAAAGGTGGAGCAGCCCATGGATGATGAGGTTCCTCAGCTCACGATCGAAGGAGATCCCGAACCGACGCGCATAGTGAGCCGCCGTCTCTACAGAAATGACGACGTCACCGAGATAGAGGCGATCCAGACGCTCGTGAGGGAATGTCGACTGGTCGGGGAAGGCGAGGACATCGGTCGGACGATCCGTATGCCGATAGGTGCGATTGAGGATTCGGATGGTGCGATCGCCGACTAACGTGATGGTCGCGCTCACCCTGCTTCGCCCGAGTTCGTCAAGGACGCGCCGAGCAAATGAGATGAGCGCCCGCCGGTCGACGGGCCGATATCGCTGGCGATTGAGCACGAGGATAGCATCATCATCCTCTGAATCGGACGTCCGATGCTGGCTGGATCTCTTTCTCTCCATGGCATCCGAGCGATCACGGGTTACACGAGCGTCTCCTTCTTGGCATGCTCTTCATACGCCTTGATGATCAACCGGACCAGGCGATGACGAACGACATCCTTCTCGGTGAAGTAGACGAAGTCGATGCCTTCGATACCGGACATGATGTGTTGGGCCTCCACCAATCCCGAGCGCCGGCCCGGCGGGAGGTCGATTTGCGTGACATCTCCGGTGATCACCGCTTTGGAATCCAGGCCCAACCGGGTCAAGAACATTTTCATCTGCTCGCTGGTAGTATTCTGCGCCTCATCCAGAATGATGAACGAATGAGAGAGCGTCCGACCCCGCATATAGGCGAGCGGAGCGATCTCGATGATGCGCCGCTCCAACAGCTTCGCCACGCGCTCGAACTCCATGATGTCGTAGAGGGCATCGTAGAGCGGGCGCAAGTACGGATCGACCTTCTCCTGGAGGTCGCCGGGAAGGAATCCCAACCGCTCGCCCGCTTCCACGGCCGGGCGGGTGAGGATGAGGCGATCGACCCGTTTGCTCATGAGCGCTTCGATGGCCACGGCCACAGCCAGATAGGTCTTCCCCGTGCCCGCCGGTCCGATGGCGAACACGATATCGTGCTCTCGAATCGACTGGATATACCTCAGTTGCGTGGGCGTCCGGGCGATGACGCGCTTCTTCCCGGCGGGATTGAAACTCCCCTCCATGAAATGCGCGCGCAGGCTGTACGTCTTATCCTCGGCGATCTGTTGAAAGACGCGTTGCAGATCCCGATCGTTCGGCTTATGGCCCTGCTCCAGGAGAGTGGCATACTCGTCGAAAATGCGCTCGACGGTTTGCACATCCTGTTCGTCCCCTTGGATGACCAGCTTATCATCGCGCGCATTGACGGTGACGTTGAGCAAGGACTCGAGATAACGAAGGTTCTGGTCGTGAGGGCCAAACAAAGCCTGAATTCCTTTTTGCGGCAGGACGATCTTCTTCAATCGCTCTCCATCACCTCCCGAACATATGGCGCGTTTCCTCTGTCCTCGAGTCGTCCCTCAGAGCGCCTTCGCCCCTGGCCATCTGGGAACGTCTCCGGGAAACACGCCATGGCATTCCATACAAAAAAATTAGCCGAGAAGCGGGGTCCTGTCAACGGAATCCTCCGGCATCGAGACGGCGGAAAGGGGCGTTCATTCCAATCCCAAGGCCCGCACCGCCGCCGGCCAGTGGAAGTATCGCCGCGTTCGTTGGAGGTCGCGTCGAATCTGGTGCTTCAACGCCTCGACGTCCGGAAACCGCATCTCGTCGCGCAATCGATGGAGGAACTGCAGTCGAACCGTCCGGCCGAGAATGTCCCGTTGGAAATCGAGGATATGACATTCGACGCCGATGGTGAGATCACCGCCGAACGTCGGTCGAACACCGATGTTGGTCGCGCTGGGCCATTTTTCTCCCTCCACCAGCGTCACCGTCACATAGACGCCCTTGGCGGGGATGACGTCATTCTCCACGCGGAGATTGGCCGTGGGAAAGAGCAATTCCTGCCCCACGCCATGTCCTCTCATGACCGTGCCCACGACCTCGTAGGGACGGCCGAGCATCTTGCGGGCCATGTTCACGCGACCGGCCCTCAGCAGTCGTCGAATGAGCGTGGAGCGCACGGCGTGGCCGTGGAGCTTCACCTCTGGGACTTCCGCCGCCTGACGACCGAGTTGCTGCGCGACCCTGATGAGCAGTTCCATGCGGCCCTGTCGGCGATGACCGAAAGCCACTCCTTTCCCCACATAGACCTCGCGGGCATCCAGTCGCCCGAAGACGATCTGGCGGAGGAATTGCTCGGCAGGGGTCAGCGAGAATTCCCGGGTGAAGTGAATGACCACGGTCTGCTCGATGCCCAGTGCGGCCAATCCTTCCATTCGCTGATCGAAGGTCTGCAGTAACGGGGGCGCCGTCTCGGGACGGAGAACGTGGCGCGGATGAGGATCGAACGTGAGCATCGTCGGCGTCGCGCCCAGCGCTCGAGCTCGATCCACAACCGTCTGAATGATTTTCTGATGACCGATGTGAAGACCGTCATACACGCCCCAGGTCAGCACGGTGGGACGCTCGATTTCGGGACTCGTCAGATCGCGAATGATTTTCATAGGCTGCCTTTGGGTGCCCTCCTGGATATCGAGGCGCCTCACCGCTGCGAGGTCGCGACGCGCACATACGTCAGACGCAGGTCCGTTAAGGAGTTTTGCAGGAATCGCTCTTCTTCCGGCGTCAAGTTGCCCTTCGTTTTTCTCTCTAACATGGACAGGATCTCGATCATCTGCTGAGCGGCCTTCAGATCCACTTCCGTCTTGCCCGATGCCGGGTTGGGAGCCAGTCCCAAGTACGTCGCCGCGCTGTGAACGAGTCCGGCCACGAACCCGATGAACGTGGGCGCCTCGGCCGATCCGGCCCGCGACGCCGAATTCGACGGGGACTCCGATGTCGCGGTACTGGCCGGAGTGGGTCCGGCAGACTCCGCCTGCTGGCGGTCGAACATTTCCGAGCGCGGCGTTCCATCGGGGTGGAAGTGCCGGCGATCGGTGATCTTGATCTCCTCTGGCCTCTCTTCCTTCATTGTTCAACCGACCTCCGCCCGATGTAAAGCTAGATGCTAATATTACGATGCCAGCAGGTCAAGGCTGCTGGCCTCTTCACCTCGCCGGTTCATTTTCTCGGTCGCCACTGAGGGAAAAACCGGGGCGTCCGGCGGGCATAGGCGCGCCACGCCTCACCGAAACATCGCTCCATGAACGCTTCTTCCCGGCGAACCAGGAGGCACGCCAGAGCGAACAGGCACCCCATCGCCACCAGAACCCAGAACGTTCGCGTGACGAAGAATACGGCCAATCCCAGCGAAAGAAACATGGTCGAATAGAGGGGATGCCGCACGTACCGATAGGGACCCTCGGTGACCAGCTTCCGCCCTCGTTCCTTGAGGGGAAGCGCGCGAAGCGACCAGACGAGGCTCGCCCCGCCCAACGCCAGGGCGAGTCCGGCCAGTCCCCAACAGACGGGGGCCGGCCAAGGAAGCGGCGGTAACCAGATGAGCTGCTGGAGTCGGACGGCGGTGGCCAATAAGATGATGGTCAGGGCCAGCAGGAGTGGGCCGGAACCGAAGATACGCTCGTACGCCTTGGCCATAGTGGTAAGGATATCGCCCCAGGGCGGAGGCCGTAAATTCTCCTTGGAACCGGTCGGAGTTTCTGATAAACTTGCGTGTTTCAAATCCTTATGGCCTATCAGCAGCGAAAACTGGATATTGCTCTGGATTCCGCCCGGAAGCTGGCGCGAATGAGGGCCGGGACGAACCTGGCCAATCTCTTACAGAAGTTGCGCCCGGCCGATATCGCCTCGATTCTCACCAGCTTCACCGAGCAAGAGCGCCTGTTCGCCTTCAACCTCCTCCTGAAACAGAACGAGGACCTGGTCACGGAGACGCTGGGAGAGATGCCTCCCGAAGATGCGGCCGGCCTCCTGGCTCATCTGGACCCGCCAACCATCGCCGAGTTGTTGCAGAAGCTCCCCGTCGATGAGGCCACGGAACTGGCCTCCAAGTTGCCCGAAGATCTCGTCGAACAGGTCATGAGCCTGATGAATGTGGCGCAATCGGCGGACGTCTACGATCAACTGCAGTTCGAAGAGGACACCGCCGGGCGCATCATGAATCCCAATGTCTTCGCCCTGCGCGAGGATATGACGGTCAGCGAGGCCATCGCCACGCTGCAACGCAAGAGTCACGAGTTCGAGATGGTCTTCTACCTCTACGTGGTCGATGACCGGCATCACCTGGTCGGCGTGGTCAGTTTGCGGCAACTGCTCCTGAATCCCCCCAGCATGCCGTTGAAGAAGATCATGACCACGGACGTCATCAGCGTGCCTACCAGCGCCGATCAGGAAGAAGTGGCTCGCGTGGTGGCCAAATATGATCTGGTCGCCGTCCCCGTGGTCGATGAAGAGAATCGGCTGGTCGGAATCATCACCGTCGATGACGTGATCGATGTGCTGCGAGACGAAGCCACCGAGGATATCTACAGTCTCGCCGGCGTGGACACCGAAGAGCGGCTCACCAATCCGGCACTCAAGTCGCTGCGGCTGCGGCTGCCGTGGCTGCACGTCAATCTGGTCACGGCAATTCTGGCATCCACCGTCGTCGCCATCTTCAGTGGCACCATCGATAAGGTGGTCGCGCTGGCCGTCCTCATGCCCATCGTTGCCGGGATGGGCGGCAACGCGGCCATTCAAACCTTGACGGTCACCGTGCGGGGATTGGCATTGGGAGAGTTGACCTGGGCCAACAGCAAGCGCATCATCTTCAAGGAAGTTCTCGTCGGATTGGGTAACGGCGTGGTACTGGGCGTCGTGACGGGCGTGATCGCCTGGCTGTGGTTCAACAAGCCGATGCTGGGGGTGGTCATGGGGCTGGCCATGATCATCAACATGTTCGTCGCTGCCCTCACCGGGACGCTCATTCCCCTGGTGTTGAAGCGCCTGAAGGCCGATCCGGCGGTCGCCTCCGGCATCCTCGTGACCACGTTCACCGATGTATGCGGTTTCTTCTCATTCCTCGGCCTGGCCACGTTGTTCTTGAGATGGCTGATGTGAAACCTTCCGAAGATCACCTCGGTTCTTCTCCCTTCAGCACCTCTTCATACACGGCCAACATGCGGTCGCCCATGCGATCGCGAGTGAATTCTCGATGGACGCGATGGCGTCCTCTCCGCCCCAATCGCCAGCGCAACTCCGAATGCGCCAGGAGTAACCGAATGGCCCGCACCAACGCGTCGACATCTCTGGGAGGGACGACCAGGCCCGTCTCACCATCGCGATTGACCCAGGGCACGCCCGACGGGAGGTTTGTACTGACCACCGGCTTTCCACAGGCCATGGCCTCCAACTGGACGATGCCAAACGCCTCGCTGCGATGTGTAGAGGGAAGGACGAAGACATCGCAGGCATGGTAATATGCCGGCAGGTGCTCCGGCGAACGCTCGCCCAATAACGCGATCTTCTCTCCCAATCCATCTTCTTCGATCTTCCGCTGAAACCGCTCCCTCAACGGCCCGTCGCCAATCACCAGCAAGCGCGCCGGAATCCGTCGCATCGCCTCGATGAGGTACTCCAGCCCCTTGTAGTACACCAAGCGCCCGACGAATAACAGCAGCGGCTCGCCATACCGACGGCGAATGTCGCGCGCCCGCGCCGCCCATCGCTCTTCATCCTGGAACGGTCGCGTATCGATCCCGAAAGGAACGATCGCGCACTTGTGGCGAAATGGCGCCAGCGTCGACCAGTGATCGAGCGGCGCGGGCGAACCCACGATGATGCGATCGGCTCGCCGGAGCACTTCCATCAAGAAGGGTCGATACGCCCGAGCCAGCACCCGCTGACGAACGATTTCGCTGTGAAAGGAAACGACCAGTTTGCTTCGGGGCCGAACGGCCAGATAAGAGAACACAGCCAGTGGATTCGGCTCATGAAGATGAACGATGTCCGCCTCACACGCTCTCATGAGCCGAGGGAACGTCGGACAGAGAGACGTCGATGCCACCGTGCCCCAACTCCCCACGCGCGTCACGGAAACCCCCTCGATCGTCTCTCGCCGGGTCACCGGCGAGGTATTGGCCACCAGAACGCGTAAATCGACGCGATCCCGAATGGCGAGACACAGATGGCGCAGGACCGTCTCCATGCCACCAGGATG
>RFHM01000435.1 GCA_003696865.1 Acidobacteriota bacterium
CCAATCGATCGCGTCGAAGGCTCGTCCTCTGGGTGAGGGACGAATACCCCGTGGGGATGATCCCATCGGATACCGACTTCATCGTCGAGTTGGGCCCCGGTCAGTCGACCACCATTCACTACACGGTTCGGCCGTCCGCGCGCGGCGACTTTCAGTTCGGAGACACGGTGGTGCGCATCAGAGGGCGAGCTCAGCTCGTCTGGCGGCAATGGCGCTATGCCACATCGCAATCGGTGCGCGTCTATCCCAACTTTCGTCAAGCCAAGCATATCGAGCTCATGGCTCACCGTCACCGGCAAATGCTGGTCGGATCGAGACGGATGCGATTCCGCGGTCATGGACGGGAGTTCGAATCGCTCAGGGATTTCGTCGTTGGCGACGAGATCCGCCACATCGCCTGGACGGCCACCGCCCGGCGGGGCAAGCTCGTCACGCGGCAGTATCAGGTCGAACGCTATCAAAACATCATGATCATGCTGGACACCGGGCGAATGATGAAGGCGGAGATCGATGAATTGAGCAAACTCGATCACGCCATCAATGCCGCGCTCTCGCTCGCTTATGTGGGGTTGACCGGCGGCGACAACGTCGGTCTTCTCATCTTCGGGCGCCAGGTGAAGACGTACATCCCTCCCCGGCATCGCCCGGATCAACTCGGCCTCCTCCTCGACGCTCTGTATAACGTTCGGGCCGAGTTGATCGAGCCCGATTATGCCGGAGCGTTTCGGTATTTCATGCTCCGAAATACGAAACGATCGTTGGTGGTCATTCTCACCGACATCATCGATCGGGAGGGATCGGAGGAACTCCTGGCCTATACGTCCCTGCTGGCCGGTCACCATCTGCCGCTGCTGGTGACCATCAGCGACGTGGATCTATGGAATTCCATACGGTGCGTTCCCACCGACCTCACCGAGGTCTATCAACAGGCGGTGGCCGAGGAACTCCTTCGCGAACGACAAGAAGCGCTGGCTCTCATCACGCGACGCGGCGGGCTGGTCGTCGATGTACCCATCGGACATCTGGCCGTGGAACTCGTCAATCGCTATCTGGAAGTCAAGGAGCAAGGGTGGCTATGAGAAGGATCACCGCTCGCTCGACGGAGAGGTCTCGACATTGATGCTCTCCGAATGACGGCGAAGGCGTCGGAGGATCATCCACGCTCCAATGGCCAGGATGACGAGCAGAGAGATGGCGGGATAGTGCGCTTTGAGGAGGCGACTGGCTTCATCGCCATAGCGAGCGCCAAGGTAACTCTCGGAGGCGTACCGAAGGAAACGACCGAGGATCACGCCGAGCAGGAAGCGATCCCAGCGCATCTCCATTACCCCGGCGGTCACGATGAAGACCTTGGTGGGAAACGGGGGCGGGGCGATCACGGCCATCATCACCGTCCAGAGGGCGTGACGATTGAGTCGCTCTCGCACCCGGCGTCGTCTCGCGGGGTCGACCTTGGAGAGCGCCAGCGTCCCTCCCTTTCGGCCGATACCGTAAAGAGTGGCACAACCGAGCGTCGATCCCATCGTCGCCGAAAGGCCGATGAGCAGCCAGTGACCGGGCTTCTGCCAGGCGAGCAGCAAGATGAGCGCGTCCGGCCCTCCGACCAGGGGAATGCCCACCGAGTCGAGGAAGGTGATGAGGAATAATCCGGGAATGCCCAGCGCGAGGAGATATTCCTTCAGCGAGTTGAACGACGACAAGGCCTCTCTCCCGATCAACGCCCGCTCCCGTCCGCCTTGGCCGAGCGCGAAGCGTTCCCCTCACAGCCCGCTTCCGATGGGGGTGAGGGGTGGCTCCCCAGCCACCTCTCTACGAACCGATAGGTGAACATGGCGATGAGGCTCATCGCGATGAGGAGCAGGATGACCAATGCGGTATGCCGATGAATGAAGGCGAGAATCCGATCCCCATAAAACACGGCCAGGATGGCCTGACTGAAATAACGGACCGAGCGGGCAATGGCCACGTTCAACAGAAACCGCTTCAGGGGAAACTGCAATACGCCGGCCGTGGCCACGAAGGCTTTGAACGGCGTGGGCGGAGGGCAGAGAGCGGGAATGATCAGCGCCCAGGAACCGAATCGCATGAAGATCCTCTCGATGCGCTTCAGCTTTCCCCGTATCCGTTCGGATCGCTTCTGGCCAAGCGGCACCAGAGCGCCGAGACCGTGCAACACCGCTCGGCCTCCTTTGCGAGCCAGAGAATAGAGAATGACACATCCGATGACCGAGCCCACGGTCGTCAACAACGGCCAGAAGAAAAACAGACGAGGATTCTCCACCACGTTGAGCACGACGACCACATCATTGATCTCGGGGACGCTGAGGAACGAAGAATCCAGAATGGCGATGACGAAAATGCCGATAGGACCGATGGCTTGAAGCGTTTCAAAGATGCTCTCCATTACCCCACTTCACCTTTGGCGCGCGATGCGGAATCCACGAGTTTGATCTTCAGCGTGTATGGACCTCGCCCCTCTTTGTAGAGACTGTTGACGCGAATGTGATAGATGCCGGTGTAAGGCAGTGTGATTTTGATTCGCGCCGGTCGCCCTTCACGCGTTCCACAACTGCTCATGATTTCCGTCCCGTCTCGATCCATGAGAACGAGATGCCCATCGAAACTCTTGGAACTGAGCTCGACGGAGATGCGCTGCCCGCTCCGCCCTCGAAACTGATACCAATCGTACGGAGATCCGTCCGACTTCAATCGCTTATCGGTATCGGTCAATGATCCTCGTTGAGTCTGGCCAATGCCTATGGAGGATTGCGCCGGAAGGGATGGGAGCAATAATCCCAGTAAGATGAGTGCCTGAATGATATATTGAATGCGCATCATGAGACCCCCTGTTTCGGCTCGCGTTTGTTGGATGAATCCCGCTTTGAGGGGGTTGTATGGCCGAGACCACGCTGAATGCCAACGATCACCGAGCCGCGTCCCTCTCCCGCACCATGTGACCGCCTCACGGCTCCCGGTGAGGGTTGAAGCTCGATCCTGGCAAGGCCATGGAGTGATGGTCTCTCTCATCGACGCCACCTCAATGCCGCGAGGCTCGCTTTCGGATCAACCGGACGATCTCGCTCGCCTGGCGACGGGCCATGAGCAACACCTCCCGATCCGACTCCAAGTCTTCCAGCAGAGGAAGGAGCTTCTGAGGCTCGGCGATCCACTGATTCTTCACTTCCCGGCGCAGCGCCCTCAGTTGCCGATCGAGATCCAAGGGGCCATATCGCCGCGCCAATTGGATGGCGAAGATCCGACTCTCCTGGGTGACGATATTTCGGAACAGTCGAACCAACGCCCGCATGGCCGGATGGCGGGTGTAATTGAATTGCACCTGGCGCTGCCGGTCGCCCCGCTTCACCCGCAGAGTGATCGTTCCCCGATGGGAGAGGTCCTGCTCTCCTTGATACTCTTCGGTGCTAGAGAGGAATTCGGCTTCTTCCAGATACCGATCAATGCGCGACACGGCCCCCGGCAGCAGGTGGAGATCGAGCGTGATGATCTCCCGATCATCGCC
>RFHM01000436.1 GCA_003696865.1 Acidobacteriota bacterium
TGACGGCCAGGGAACAAGCTGTGAATATCTCCGGCGAAGAGATCGGCTGGTGGTGCGGAGTCTGGACGGACGTCGTATCCGAAACCTCACTGACCATGAACAACGGCAAACTCTCGGTGAGATTAAAACCCTATCAGGTCGCGTGGCTCACCCCGCAAGGTATGGCCGGTTGAACATGATCAGGAGCAGGGATGACCGACACACTGGCCGGAAATGAGTACCGAAAGCGTTCGCCCATTTCGCGCGACTTGTCCACTAGACGAAAGCCCTTCAAGCTGGAATGAGCACCGAAAGCGCTCGCCCATTCCCCTCCTCCGCCGTTCACCTCATCTGCCCAGGGACATCGACGGCGCAGACTCGCCGGTCATCCATCACTGCTGAAAAGTCCGCGTGGTTCATATGTGAACGATCTGTTTCAGAATTGAAACATCCCCGATCCCCGAGGCTTTACCTCTCTGCTTCGGGGTGATGATGCATCGCATAGCGTTTCAATCACTTACACACCGACTCGTCTCTGCGCCCATGGTTCGTGGGCACGGATTGAGCATCTCGGGCACAGCAGTTGCAAAGATCACCTGGCGAGAGAACGTGAGGCTGTGGGAGATGATGAATGAAGAGCGAGAGAAACGCGAATCGATGGTAACCCGCTCCCGAAAAGCCGCGCGTTCTCGGCCATGAATGACGGCCGATGGGGATGGACGATCCTCGTCGGACCGGCACGGAGGAAGATGCGATGACGTATGGCTCACGACAGGGTTCACACCCGAATGGCGGCAGCCTGCCTGGGCCGGATGAGGACTTGGTGACGCTCGTCGATGCGAGCGATCGGTCACTCCCTTCCCCGGATTGCTCATGCGCGTGGAGGCATCGCGGTGGAATGAAAGACATGGGAGATGCTCATTCTTCGACTCACCTCTGTACCCTTTCGAGATGCCCGGGCCGTTTCTGAAACGAGCGCATCGGAATAGGCGAGCACCGAGAGCCAGCATGAACATGTCCAGCAACCGGGAGATTCGACATCATGCGAGCCAGGATCCGTCATAACCTCATGAGATTAAAACGAGCTCTATGGGCGCTCTGGGGAGGTGTGGGGAAGTATCGCCACCTGCTCGACGCGACCACCGATGCCATCATTTGCGTCGACGACCGGGGATTGATCTGCGAGTTCAACCGCGCTGCCGAGCAGATGTTCGGCTATACCAGAGCCGAGATCCTCGAAAAACCGCTGACTCAGATCATACCCGAACGCCTCCGCGATCGACATCGAGCGGCGTTCGAGCGTTATCTGACCACCGACCAACGGCGTCTTTCTCACTGGCAGAACATAGAACTCACCGGGCTCACCAAAGACGGGCGAGAGGTTCCTCTGGAAGTTTCTTTCTCCACCTTTGAAATGAAAGGGCGGAGATTCTTTACCGGTATTCTTCGCGACCTCAGCGAGCGAAAACAGACCGAGGAACGGCTACGCAAACTCTCCCGCGCCGTAGAGCAGAGTCCGAGCATCGTAATGATTACGGATACTCAAGGACGCATCGAGTATGTCAATCCCAAGTTCACCGAAGTCACCGGCTATACATTGGAAGAGGTGAAGGGGGAGAATCCGCGCATTCTGAAATCGGGAGAAACGCCCCCCGAGGTGTATGAACAGCTCTGGGAAACGATCACCAGTGGCGGTGAATGGCACGGCGAACTCCGCAACAAGAAAAAGAACGGCGAATTTTACTGGGCCTCGGCATCGATTTCACCGGTGAAGAACGCCCGGGGAGAGATCACTCATTTCATTGGCATTCAAGAGGACATTACCGAACGCAAGCGCGTCGAAGAAGAGCGCGCTCGATTGAACGCCATTCTGGAATTGACGACGGATCTGGTGGGGATTGCGATCCCCGAAGGAGAGATCATCTATCTGAATCGAGCCGGTCGCCAGATGCTGGGATGGCCCGACGATGCCCGCCCGCGAATTGCCGATGCTTATCCCCCGGACGCGCGAGAACTGATTTTGAAGGAAGCCATACCCACAGCTCTCCGCGCAGGCATCTGGCAGGGCGAGACGAGCATGATCACGCGAGAGGGAAAGATCATCCCCGTCTCACAAGTGATCATCATCCACAAGAATGATCGAGGGGACGTCGAATATATCTCGACCATCGCCCGCGATATCAGCCATCAGAAACGCACCGAAGAAGAACTCAAGAAGAGTTATCGCGTGCAATGCCTTTTGAATGATCTCATGAGCATTTCGCTGAGACAGGAGTCGCTCGATGACGCTTTGGATCACGCGCTGGATGTGCTCCTTTCAGCACCTTGGCTGCCCATGCGACCTCAAGGAGGAATCTTTCTCGTGGATGAAGACGGGCAGACGCTGGTGTTAAAGGCTCAAAGAGGGCTCGCGCCGCCTCTTCTGAGAATGTGTGCTCGCGTTCCCTTCGGACGATGCCTCTGCGGGCGCGCAGCGGCCAGCGGTCGCATTCAATTTGCTACCTGTCTCGATGATCGCCATGAGATTCGATATGAAGGGATCACAGGACACGGACACTATAATGTTCCTATCGTGCTCGATGGGCGGGTCCTGGGCGTCATCGTTCTCTACCTGGATGAGGGTCATCAATCCACTGCACATGAGGTTGCTTTCCTGGAGGCCGTAGCTCACACGTTGGCCAGTCTGATCGATCGAAAACGCGCCGAAGAGGAGCTCAAAGAAGCTAAGGAGGCAGCCGAAGCGGCCACCCGCGCCAAGAGCGAGTTCCTGGCCAATATGAGTCACGAGATTCGCACGCCGATGAATGCCATCATCGGCATGACCGGTCTGCTGCTGGATACCCAATTGACGCCGGAGCAGCGAGAGTTCGTCGAGACGATTCGCACCAGCGGCGACGCCCTGCTCACCATCATCAATGACATCCTGGACTTCTCCAAAATCGAAGCGGGGAAGATGGAGCTGGAACAGCAACCCTTCGATCTGCGCGACTGCGTGGAGGAAGCCCTCGATCTGGTCGCCACGAAAGCCGCCGAGAAGAGGTTGGACTTGGCTTATCTCATCGACCCGTCCGTCCCCGGTACGCTCATCGGCGACGTGACGCGACTGCGGCAAATTCTGGTCAACTTGCTCAGCAATGCCGTGAAGTTCACCCACCAGGGGGAAGTGGTCGTCTCGGTGACCAATCGCGGATCGCGATCGTCGGATGGCGATAGGCCGATTAATGGCCAAGACCGGGATCGAACCTCGCCGCATCCGCTGTATGAGATTCACTTCGCCGTCAAAGACACCGGCATCGGCATCCCTCAGGATCGCATGGATCGATTGTTCCAATCGTTCAGCCAGGTGGACGCGTCGACCACTCGTCGATATGGAGGTACCGGTCTGGGACTGGCCATCAGCAAGCGCCTGGCCGAGATGATGGGAGGCACGATGTGGGTGGAGAGCGAAGTGGGGCGAGGATCGACGTTCCACTTCACTATCCTGGCCGAATCGGCGCCCAGCCAGCCTCGTCGCTATCTGCATCACGATCAACCCCAACTGACCGGAAAACGCGTGTTGATCGTCGATGACAATGCCACCAACCGACGCATCCTCACGCTACAAACGCAATCCTGGGGCATGATGCCCCGCGCCGCGGCGTCCGGCGCGGAGGCCCTGGAATGGATCAGACGCGGCGATCCATTCGATGTGGCCATTCTCGATATGCACATGCCGGAGATGGACGGGCTCACGCTGGCTGCCGAAATCCGAAACTACCGAGATGCCCAGAAGCTCCCCTTGATCATGCTCACCTCGCTCGGCCCTCGAACGGCCGATGAGGATTCGCCGTATTTCGCCGCTTTCCTGACCAAACCGATCAAACCCTCGCAATTGTATAATGCCCTCCTCACCGTATTCGATGGGCAACCGGTTGCGGTTACGCCATCGACGCATCGACCGCGAATCGATCCCCATCTGGCTCAGCGACGGCCACTCCGCATTCTCCTGGCCGAGGACAACGTAGTGAATCAAAAAGTCGCCCTGCGCATCCTGGAAAAGATGGGTTATCGCGCCGATGTGGCGGCCAACGGCCTGGAAGTCCTTCAAGCTCTCGAACGGCAATCCTACGACGTCGTGCTCATGGATGTGCAGATGCCCGAAATGGACGGGTTGGAAGCCAGCCGGCAAATCTGTCAGCGTTGGCCGCACGGTGAGCGCCCGCGCATCATCGCCATGACGGCGAATGCCATGCAGGGCGATCGCGAAGAATGTCTGGCCGCGGGGATGGACGATTACATCAGCAAGCCGGTTCGACCCGAGGAACTTCAAGCAGCATTGGAACGCTGTCCCTCCCGTTCGCCGACGGAGCGATCGGCATCTTCGAACGGCGATGCAGAATCTCCACTCGATCCAGAAGTCCTGGATGCACTTCGCGCGCTCCAGGATGACGATGACGACGTCAATCTGCTCTCCGAGCTCGCCGAATTATTCCTCACCGACGTGCCATCTCATCTGGCCCGTATCCGTCAAGCGGCTGAACGGGGCGATGCGCGGGCTCTGGAGCGAGCGGCGCACACGCTGAAGAGCAGCAGCGCCAACCTCGGGGCTCGACGCCTCTCGGCGCTCTGCTTCGAACTGGAGAAGAAAGGACGCGCTGGGATGGTGGATGATACCGGACGTTTGATCGCCGAGCTGGAGGTGGAGTTCGAGCGCGTGCGTCGAGCACTGGCTCAATATTGCTTGTGATTCCCGCTTCTTTCCAGGAAGTCGCTCACAGCGTAGCACGCGATGACATTTCGCGCCCGCATTTGCCAGAGAGCCATCCACGGCCTGGAAGCCACACGAGTGAGAAATGACTCGATTGGGAAACGTAGCGCAAGCCATCAGCTTGCGCCACTTTTCCCAGGGCGTCGTCCATGGTGTGTTCGAGCCACATCGCAGGGATGAACAGAGTCTGTAGGACGATCTTTGCGTCCTTTGCGCCTTTGCGGTGATTTTCCAGGGAGCATGACAATGATCGACCAAATGAATGAGCTCAACCGGCATACTCATCCTCCGATCACCATCGACCTGGATCCGGAAGAAGCCAAACGCCATAAGGCTCAGCGAGCCTATGCCCTGCATGCTATCCGCATTCCTTTGCTACGAATACTAGGCATTAGCATCATCCTCCTCACCATTTTCCTTCACGACCGCTATCTGCTGCGCTCCTTCTCCTGGTCCGATTTCCTGCAGTTCGCGTCCATTTCCTTTTGCTATGCTTCCCTCTCCTGGTTGATCCTCTATGTGTTCTATGATCGGGTGAAAAAGGTCGATCTGGGAATGGTTTTTCTCACGCTCGACCTCGCTATCTTCACGCTGGCCATCTACTTCTCCGGAGGCGAGAAAAGCTGGCTGTTTCCGCTGTTGATGGTCCGAGTCGCCGACCAGACGAATACCACCTTCAAGCGCGTCCTCTATTTCGCCCACCTATCCGTGTTGAGTTACGTCCTCCTCATCACCTATCTGAGTCTTGTGGAGCACCGGCCCATCGCGTGGAGCGCCGAACTGACCAAGATTGCGTTCCTCTACGGTGCCAACATCTATATCTCATTAACGGCCAAGACGGCCGAACAGCTGCGGAGTCGCACGACGGCGGCCATTCACACGGCCAAAGATCTCATTCTTCAACTGAGAGAGAAGTCCGAGCAACTGGAGCAGGCCAGGCGACAAGCCGAACAAGCCAATCGCGCCAAGAGCGAATTCCTGGCCAATATGAGTCACGAGATTCGCACACCGATGAACGGCGTGATCGGCATGACCGAATTAGCTCTGCAGACCGAGCTCACGCCCGAGCAGCGCGAGTATCTGGAAACGGTCAAAGCTTCGGCCAATGCTTTGCTGGATATCATCAACGACATCCTGGACTTTTCCAAGATCGAAGCCGGCAAGCTGGACCTGGAAGCGACCGAATTTCGTTTGCGCGAGACGCTGGGATATGCCATCAAACCGCTGGCGGTGCGCGCTCACCAGAAGGGATTAGAACTCTCCGCCGAGGTGCTCCCCGATGTCCCCGATGCCCTCACCGGCGATCCCGTTCGCCTGCGGCAGATCATCACCAATCTGGTGGGGAATGCCATCAAGTTCACCGAGCGAGGAGAAGTCGTTCTTCGCGTAGAGCGGGAGTCACAGACCGAAGGTGAGGTTCGCCTTCTCTTCGCCGTACGCGACACCGGCATCGGCATTCCTCCAGAAAAGCAAGATCTCATCTTCGACGCCTTCACCCAAGTCGATGGCTCATCGACGCGTCGGTATGGAGGGACGGGCCTCGGACTGGCCATCACTCGGCGACTGGTGGAGTTGATGGGCGGACGCATCTGGGTGGAGAGTCGCGTTGGCCAGGGGACGACGTTCCACTTCCTCATCCCCTTCAGGTTGTCCGGTGTGGCAGAGGATACAGAGCCGACCGCCACAATAGAGTTGCGCGGCCTTCCCGTCCTCGTGGTGGATGACAATGCCACCAATCGGCGCATTCTGGTGGGCCTGCTCACTCACTGGGGAATGAAACCCATAGCCGTGGAAAACGGCTCGGCGGCGCTCGAGACATTGCGGCAGGCTCAACGGAGCGGACGGCCCTTCCGCCTCATCCTTCTCGACGCTCAAATGCCGGAGATGGATGGGTTCACGGTCGCCGAACGGATTCGGGAGACGCCAGAATTGACCGAAGCGACGATCATGATGCTCACTTCGACGAATCAACTCAGTGGGGCGGCACGTTGCCGCGAATTGGGCATCGCCGCCTATCTGGTCAAACCAATCACGGCCTCCGAATTACTGGAGGCGATGACCAGAGTGATGACGAGGGAACCACGATCTTCCGCTCCTCGGACAGATGGAGATCGCCGTCCACTGGCGCGACGACATCGTCGCTCCCTTCGTATTCTGCTCGCCGAGGATAACGTCGTCAATCAAAAGTTCATCAAACGGGTGCTGGAACAGTGGGGACACACGGTCATCGTCGCTCGCAATGGGCGACAGGCGCTGGATGCGTTCGCCCAAGATGCGTTCGATCTCATCCTCATGGATGTACAGATGCCCGAGATGGATGGATTCGAGGCCACCGCTGCTATACGGGAACTGGAAGCACGGCAGGCCCCCAGCGTGAACGGATCGGACGGTCAGGATCTCCTGCGCGCCGGCGCGACCCAAAACTATCAACCCACTTCGGACGATGAGGGATCGCCTCTCCCTCACACACCCATCATCGCTTTGACGGCTCATGCTATGAAAGGAGATCGCGAACGCTGTCTGGCTGCCGGAATGGATGGCTATCTCTCCAAGCCTATTCAA
>RFHM01000437.1 GCA_003696865.1 Acidobacteriota bacterium
CCCGGGGCGCCTTCACGGGAGCCGATCAGGCCAAGCCCGGCTTCTTCGAAATCGCCAATGGAGGAACGATCTTCCTGGATGAGATTGGAGACGTCAGCACCACGTTCCAATTGAAACTGCTGCGCGTCCTCCAGCAAGGGGAATACAACCGTGTGGGAGATACGCGCGTGTATCGCACCGACGTCCGCGTGCTGGCGGCCACCAATCAGAATCTCTCGGACGCCGTGCGCGCGGGGCGGTTTCGTGCCGATTTGTATTATCGACTGAACGTCGTCCATCTCCACCTGCCCCCCCTCCGAGAGCGTAAGGACGATATTCCCGCTCTGGCTCACTTCTTCCTCCAAAAATGCTCCCAGCGACTGAACCGGCCAGCTCCTCGGCTCTCGCCCCAGGCTCTTCAGCTTCTGGAACGACACGATTGGCCAGGGAATGTGAGAGAATTACAAAACGTGATCGAACGAGCCGTCATCATGTGCGACGACGGCGAAGTGCGGCCCGAGCATCTGCCTGACGAGCTTCGCCCATCTCCGGAGTCACCACAAGAGCCTTCCTCATGGAAACCGGATTTCAATGTGCCTTTCAAGGTCGCCAAGGAACGATTCCTCGGCGATTTCGAGCGCCAATACATCCTCCACCACCTGTCCCTGAATCGAGGAAATGTGGCCCGGACCGCTCGATCCACGGGCATGTTCGAAGGGCACCTCTACCAGAAGATGAAGCGATATCACATCAACCCCGATCAATTTCGGCCTCCCAGGGCGAACGCCCACCGCGCGGCGAAACTCGCCTGACGAGGAGAGACTCCGTCCCCGCCCGATGGAGGTCCATCATTCCCTTGTCTGAGACCAGAACTCGGGAACGCTCCTGGAACCCCGGCAGAGCAACATCACTCACAGAATGCATGGCATGAACCGGGGGCAGCATTCTCCCACTCGCTTCCATCCCCCGCCTGGGGTTCACTCGGCGCGGTGAGGATGACGTCCCTTCAATCGTCCAGCGTGGTCAATCGATGCCGAATGGCGAATTTCACCAATCCAGGAGTGGTGTGGATGTTCAATTTATTCATGATATTGGCCCGGTGGGCATCAATGGTGCGGGTACTCAGGTTGAGCTTTTGAGCGATCTCCTTGCTGGTCAATCCCTCGGCCACCAATTGGAGGATTTCCCGCTCGCGATCGGTCAGCAGAGCCAGTGGGTCGGGGGCGGCATCGGTCGCCTGTGGTCGCCTCAGGTACCCTTTGATCACCGTGTTGGAGATCGAAGGGCTCAGGTAGGTGTTGCCCAATCGAACCTGGGAAATGGCATCGACCAGCTCGCGGGCTGCACTCTGCTTGAGGACATATCCGGAAGCCCCGGCGCGCAGCGCCCAGTATATGTAGGCTTCGTCTTTGTGCATGGACAGGACGATGGCCTTGATATGTGGATCCTTCTTCTTCACTCGCTTGATCACCTCGATGCCGTTCAGACCGGGCATGCCGATATCAACGACGATGATGTTCGGTCGCAGTTGTTCGATCTTCTCCAACGCCTCCAGGCCGCTATGGGCCTGACCAACGACTTTGAATCGAGGATCCGCCTCGAGCAGACTGGCCAGGGCATCACAGACGATGATGTGGTCGTCAGCCAGTAGGATTCTCACTGTATCCCGCCCAATCATCGCTTTCATGAATCACCCCTCGTATGGTTCTGACTTCCCTTGAAACGGACTCGGCCGGTCATATCTCCGGTCATGTCCTCAGGACCTCTGCTTCTCGGCCACATAAGGGGTCTCCTCAACGGAGACGGGCATGGGAGTCTGAGAAGAATTTGGCCACGGAACGATGATTTTGATTCTCGTCCCTTTTCCGACCTCCGACTCGATGAACGCTTCTCCACCCAATGCCGTGGCCCGCTCTCGCATGGAGAGCAATCCCAAACCACGATGTGCCCCGTCCAACGCTTCCGGATCAAACCCCCGACCATCATCGCTGATTTCCAACTGAATGCCATCGCCGTGATGGCCGAGACGAATCGTCACTGTGGAGGCATCGGCGTGCGCTCGGATGTTATTCAGCGCCTCCTGACTGATGCGGAACAGGGCCGTCTCGATCTCCGTCGGCAGTCGAGGAAAGTTTTCCTCGACGATCAGGTTCACCGTCCACCCACACCGTTCGGCCAGGTAGTCTCCCAGCCACTGAAGCGCGTCCAACAGCCCCAGATCATCGAGCAACGATGGTCGCAAATCATGAGAGAGCCGCCGCAACTCGTCGAGCGTCTTCTCGGTCAACATCTTCATCTGCTGCAACCCTTCTTTGATGTCACTGAGCGATGGAGGCACTTTCTCCTCCAAGACGTCCATGCCAATCAACATACCGGAGAGTACTTGTCCCACGCCGTCGTGAAGTTCTCGCGATATCCGCGCCCGCTCTTCCTCAAGGACGTGAGCCAGCTTCATGGAGAGCCGTTGGAGCGCGGCCTTATGCGACGAAACTTCGGAGAACAGATTGGCATTTTCGATAGCCACGGCCAACTGATGAGCCACTCCAGTGGCGATCTTGATATCTCGAGCCGTGAATCGATGGGGACCCATCGAATACCCCACGCCCATCACACCGACCACGTCCCCCTTGGCGATGAGAGGGACCAGGAGGCATGAACGCAGGTTCAATTGATGCACATAGGATGGATCGATGGCCTGCTCCCGGACGACGTCTTCCAACACCATGGCTTCTCGTCGTTCGGTGACCTCGTCCAAAATCCCGGCCTTCCCTCGCCTGAACTTCAAGGCACAGAACGCCGCTTCCTGCTCGGCCGATAGACCTCGGGCCTTGGCGCCATAAAAGATGTTCTTCGCCCGATCGAGCAAAAGGAGGCCGAACTGATCACACCCAAGGAGAGCCGGGACTAATTTCGCAGCCAGGCCGAGAAGCTCATCCAGGTTGGTGAACTGACTGATACTCTCGGCGACGCGAAGGAGCGAAGTGGAGATCTCGGCCTCTTCCTTTTGCCGCTCGTAGAGTCGGGCATTTTCGATGGCGATGGCTGCCTGGCGACTGAGCGCCTGGAGCATCGACAAGTCATCGAGCGTGAATGGTTCATCGCCCACTCTATTGATGACGACCAAAACACCGACGAAACGCCCGGTGGTGTCCGTAATGGGCGAGCACAAGCAGGCCTCGAGTCCAAATGTGGAAATGACGGACGGAGTGACGAGTGGATTTGCATCGGGTTCTGTGACCATATAGGGTCGCTCCGTCGCCCACACCTGCCCAGGAGCGCCTTCGCCGCGCTTCCACGCTATATCCAGATCAACCCAACATTGACCATCCCAGTACTGACGGAGTTGGAGAACCTCCCCTTCCCGAAGGGCAACGAATCCCTTCTCAGCATTGGCCAATTCCGTCGCCCGAATGACAATTCGCCGGAGCAATTCATCGAGTTCCAACTCGGAGGTGATATCCTGAGCGAAATAGAGTAAGGCCGAGAGCTGACGAAGCATACGCTCGTTTTCGAATTTCAACCGCTGCTTCTCCAGGACGCCGTTGACGGTGGCGATCAACTGATCGGGGCGAACGGGCTTCTCCACATAAGCCATGACGCCGCGCTCGAGCGCTTCGATCGCCGTCTTCAGCGAGGCATACCCGGTAATGATGACGATCTCTGTCTTGGGAGAGGAATGCTTGATGTGCTGCACGACATCGAGCCCATTCATATCCGGCAGATTCAGATCCAACAGGACGAGGTGATAGAACTGACGCTGTATCTCGTCGATCGCTTCCTCGCCTCGACTCACCGCCGTAGTCGAGAATCCGCCGCTGTGGACGATTTCGGCCAACGTGCGACGAACTAGCGGCTCATCATCCACGATGAGAATGCGGGGCTCTGGTGTCATCATCTTCACGTCTTAACTCCTTCTCTCCGGCGGGGACGGAAGCAATCTTACCTTAACATCATGAGACCAAGCAAGCGAACGAATGTCAACTGACGTCCGCCGCGACCAGATGCTCCATCCCACCCGGAGCCCGGCCCGCGTCGACCAAGTCATCGCCTCTCACTCGCCAGCGCCCACTTGGCGCGCGCGGCCCTCTCTTCATCACTCCATATCCCTCCAATCTTCAATGCGCAAGCTCCGTGCCAAAGAGAAGAATCCCCCAGATGTTCACACCAACCTCGCCCAAGGCACTGCGGTCCTGAAAGTTGTTGCTTCACCGCCGCGACTCAGCCGAGCCTCGGTTCGCCCCCCCAAGGTTTCAATCATGTAAAACATCTTTCAAGATTGAAACCAGTTTCTGCGTCCATCTGCCGACACCTCTCTTCGAGCGCCTCCCTATGGCCTGGGACTTCACGGCGACCGGGCAATGGTGAATGGCTGGTCACTCTGATCCCGAACGGTTCGATCTTCCAAGCTGATGATCTCAATCCGGCACTGTGATGAGGCCGGGCCCTTCACCGTCCACTGAACGGAGCCGGAATTAGGGACGCTTCGGAAGAGAAGGCGGGGACGCCGTCCGTCACGATATAAGAGTCTGATTCGCACGTTCCCCGTAACACCTGTCGAGGTCCATCGGATCGTTTCCACGCGACCAATCAGCCACCGCTCCCCCCCATTGGGCGTCACTACGGTGATGGAGGCTTCCGAGGGCGGTGGTGGAGGTGGCGGGGAGGTCTCCACGATGCTGAACACCCCATCGCTGGTATCCACCACCGACGGATCTTCG
>RFHM01000438.1 GCA_003696865.1 Acidobacteriota bacterium
CTCCTGAAACACTTCGGTCGCCGTACCCATGGATCCCGGCGTCGCTCCACCGATATCGCTGTGGTGGGCGCGATTGGCCACGTAGAAGAGTGGTTGAGGGGCAGTGGAACGCCGGGAACCCGGCGAGATCGCTTTCGTCCGCTTCTCTTCTGCAGGATCGGCGAAGACGGCGCTCACCATGGTCACATCGGGCAAATGCGTTCCTCCGGCGTAGGGGTCGTTGAGAATCACGATGTCGCCGGGACCGGGATCGACGGCGGCCAGCGCTGCGCGAACCGACAGGGGCATCGATCCCAGATGAACCGGCATGTGATCGCCCTGGGCAATGAGCCGACCGCAGCGGTCGAATACGGCACAGGAATAATCGCGTCGCTCTTTGATATTGGCCGAAAAAGCCGTGCGCCGGAGCACGGCGCCCATCTCTTCGGCCACCGAAGCATATAACGACTTGAAAATCTCCAGCTCCACGGGGTCGACCGTTGACCGCTGTCTCATCACTGGGGGAGCTTATTGAATCGACGCGGCCGGTGTCAAGCGACCCGCAGACGGGCACAGCCTGCTTGACGCTCTCGAAATGACGAAGCTAGACTCTCAAATGAAGGTGATGAGCTCATGGGTGGACGAGTGCGAGGCGTTCTGCTGATCTTTTCGCTCATGCTTTCGTCGGGATGTTCGGGATTCACCCGGCGCACCAAGATCGATGACGGAATCATTGGACTGGAGACCGTCTATGTGCGTAGTTCAACGGCTGAATTGGCCTTGAACCTCGCCGAACTCCACCGGGGCGATCCCGTCGAGATTCTGGAGCGGCGGGGAGATCAATGGGTGAAAGTGCGAACCGTGGAGGGCGTCCAAGGGTGGATCGAAGCTCGCGCCGTGGCGCGCAAGCGCTTGGTAGAGCGCGCTCGAGCGCTGGCTCGTCAACTCCAGCATATCCCCGCTCAGGCCAGAGGACACCTCTCGGGACCGGCCAGACTGCGCATCACGCCGGGACGCGCCTCCAATGAGAACGTCATCATGGTGATTGCCGGCGGCACTCCCGTCGAAATTATCAACCGTCAGCGAACGCTCAAAGGGAGCGATCAACTCGTCCCCAAACTGGGTTCCCCCGACCAACGTGGTTCGTCAGCCTCTCCCTCCGAAGAGGCGGGGACGCCTTCATCCTATGATGAGTGGGTCCAGGTGCGCTTGCCGCCATCATCGCTCGTTCGGGCCGGGTGGATCTATGCCGATCTCGTCGATCTGGATATCCCTTCGCGCTTAGTCTACTTCCAGGATGTTTACAGCATCGTCGGATGGTTCGCCCTCGGGCAGGTTGAAGATCCGGATATTGGTCCGGTGACGCATTACCTCGTGCTGGAGCGCCACCGGGATCGACGAGATCCGGGAGTCGATTTCCATCGGCTCCGACTCTTCGTCTGGGATGTGGCGACTCACGCCTATAAGAGTTATTGGAAGCGCATCGATGGGATTTTGCCCGTTCTTCGTGGAGGACGGGATCAAGCGTGGGTGTTCCGAGTCACCGGCTATGAGCGGAGAACCGGTCGGCGCCGGGAGTGGTCGTTCTTCGTCGATGTCGGCGATCCCAAGCACCCGGTTTTCCGACGGCTGAGATCATCGCGTCCGGCTCCACCGACGGGTAAAAGGACGGACCATTGAATCCCCATCTTTCACCATGGTGGCTTGAGCCTGGGGGGATCGCCGGGCTTCAGCGCTCGGGCCGAAACGGTTTACTCAAGTATTGCTGGGCCACTTGTTGCGCATTATTGTAATTATCGCCGAGTTCAATGGCCTTCTTGTATTCGGCGACGGCCCGCTCGCGTTGATCCAAAGCGTCCCAGCAGTTGCCACGGTAGATGTGGCTCCAGACGACGACCCAGGAAGGACGGCGGTTCCCGTTGATGGCATCGTTGAAGGCGTCGAGAGCGCGCTGGTAATTCCGCTGCTCGAAATAGAGCAACCCCAGGTTATAGTGGGCCCAGGAATTGAGTGGATCGAGCTCGATGGCGGCGCGAAATTCCCGTTCTGCCTCGGGATACTCGCGGTTCTTCCGATGTTCGATGCCACGTCGAACGATGACGTTGAGGCGGATGCTCTCCGAGATATGGAGGATTTTGTTATCGGGATCAACGATCACTTCCAGAGGCATGCTCTCGGTGAGCACCTCGAATGGGGCTTCCGTCCCTTTGAGATGGACGGTGATCTTCTTGGTCTCGTCCTTGGTCCGCACCAGGAGATCGACCGGCATGTCGAAGATATCGAAGTTCTGCTTCAACGTACCGCGCACTTTGAATTTTTCATCTCTGGTGCGCAAGATGAGATACTCGACGCGGAATTCGGGGACGCCCGTCGAATCGACCCACTGACCGAAAAAGGTGCGTAAGCTGCGACCGGCGATTTGCGAGGCCAAAGCTTCGAAGTCGGCGATGGAAGCATTTTTCCCCTTGTAGGTGTGGTAGTACGTTCTCAGCAGAGTGAGAAATTTATCCTCGCCGATGAGGTTTCGTAGCATCTGGAACACGAACGCCCCCTTATAGTAAACGATAGAAATGTAACTCGGCGAGAGATCATAAAGCTCTGCCGGCGCGCGTGCAATCGAAGCCACGGACTCGAAGGTGAGGGCGCGCTCCATCGTCTCCCGCAATGCCTGCTCGAATTCCGTAGCGCTGCTCGTTTCCTGACGATAGAGCAGCGAACTATACTGAGCCAGGCCTTGTGAGAGCCAGGCATCATCGAAGCTCTTGAGGGCCACGGCCTGCCCCCACCACTGATAGGCGACTTCTCTGGCCAGCCGCGAGATGTCCAGAGGAATCTGTTCGGTGAAGATGCGCGGCGCAATGAAGAGCGTCCCCGGCGCCGAGTAGTAATCGAGCGATTCGTCGTCGATCTCCACAATCTGCAACCGAGGACCAAAGGCGTAAGGGCCGAACCGGGCACTGTAGATTTCCAGCATCTTGCTGATGGGCTGGCTGAACCTGCTGATGTGACCCTCGTCGCCCGGTTTGACGAAGAATTCCAACGTATACCCGCTGGGAGAGAGGAGCTTCTCGGTGAGGTAATTGGCCACAGCCAGTGATCCGGGCAACACCGGCGTCTGGCTCACCAGCGTGTACATGACGCGACCGTCCTTCGCCGGCTTGGCCGTCACCGCCGACTCGCTGTAACCGGCCAGCGTCAGCCCTTGGGGGGCGGTGAGGCGGATTTCGTACGTAGCGAGATCCGAAGCGTATTTGTGGAACGGGAACCAGCGAGCTGCATAGAAGAGGTAGGAGCCTTCCGGTCCGATGTAGGCCAATCGCTTATCCGCGATGGGTCCTCCTTCCGGCGTCGTCAGTGCGCCGGCGTATTCGAATGTCAGTTTGAGTTCCTTCCCTGCCTCCACCGTCCGGCCAAGATCGACCCGGACATCGAGTCGGTCGATGCGATCTTGAATGAATTCCAGGGGCTCATTCTCTTCATCGAGAACTTTGGAGATGGCCAGCGAGCCGTTCATTTCCAGGACCACCGAACGACTGGGAGCAAGCATCTTCATGGTCACGACGGTGGTGGCCTTCAACATCGATTCTTCGGGATCCACGGCCGCCTCAATTTCGTAATGAAGCACATCGATAACGTCTTCCCGGGGCTGGACTCCGAAAGCCGTCGATAGTGAACACAAGATGAGGGCTGCGACTATTGAAAGATGAAGGTCGATTCTCCGCATAATCCTTTTCCTTGAGGGCTCAAGTGTAGCATCAGGGCTGAGAGCTCGTAAATACCGGCGGTGGCCGTTCGGCGTGGCCATCAGAAGGCAGTAGAATGCGTTTGGAAAATAAATGACTTGCCGGATGAAGGCGATCTGATTTAGGATGTAACATCGATGTCTGCCTCGGACATATGGCGGCGAGCATCGAGGGAGGTTACCCGGTATAGAGGAGGACGGGTCATGGAATCTCATTGGCACTTTGAGCATTACCGGCCATCCCCATCGATTGAGAAGCTCATTCAATGGCAAGTTCGCAGCCTGGAGCTTCAAGCGGCGCGATTCAACCTCTCGGCCATTTCGCTCGAGGGACGCGTTACTC
>RFHM01000439.1 GCA_003696865.1 Acidobacteriota bacterium
GACGGGGCGAGAGATGATCGTCTGGGGAGGGACGGATGGACGAACCGTCCTCCAAACGGGCGGCCGCTATGATCCGGAAACGGATACCTGGCGAACGATGAGCATAGACGGAGCTCCCGAAGGTCGGAGCCAACACACGGCGGTGTGGACGGGGCGAGAGATGATCGTCTGGGGAGGAAAGAGCGGCCAGCGAGCGCTCAATACCGGCGGACGATACGATCCGGAAACGGATACTTGGCGACCCATTAGTCTCATCGGCGCTCCGGAACCGCGATTCGATCATACGGCGGTGTGGACGGGGCGAGAGATGATCGTCTGGGGAGGAACTACAGGGCGCGTTCTTCTGAATACCGGGGCGCGATATGATCCGGAGACGGATACCTGGACAGCGGTCAGTGTGACGGGGGCGCCACAGGCCAGAAAGTCGCATGCTGCGGTGTGGACTGGATCGGAGATGATTATCTGGGGAGGGTTGGGGCGTCGTCTCCTCTCGCTTCCGTTTCTCCCGCAATTGACCGCACTCAGGTCTGGAGGACGCTATCGGCCCGATGCGGACGTTGGAGAGGCATCGTCTGCTGATGACATGGGCAAAAATTGGATCTTCGTTTCCGGAAGGAATGCAGAGAGCGTCGCCCTGGGGACTGAGGTCACCAGGCGGTCAAGCGAAGCGGATAGGGGGCGCAAATATTCCTTGACAAGGCGTTAATGCGTATGTATACTTGGGAAGGTTTTATCAAACTAGACTAAGGAGGGTTTTATGAAAAAGGTTCTAGCGTTAACTGGTGCCTTTTGCTCGCCAATGGCCTTGGTATTTGCTGGCGCCGCGGTGCCCAAGGTTCTCGGGATACTGCTTGCCCTCTTGCAGTTGGGCAGCAATATTGGGTTTGGAACCTTGGTCGGCGTCTTCTCGAGTCTGGTTTTCTTCGGGGGGCCTTTCCTTCCGGTGGACTTTGCGTTCATCTTGTGATCGTGGGGAATTCAGTCGCTTTCAGGGGATCCACGCTCTGAAAGCGACTGTGCTCACCGAGACACTACTGTAGCCTTATCGCCCCGGTGTGGGTGTTAGGGTTGTTTTTTAGCTGAGGTAGTGTGCGAGGTGGTGACAAGGCCCCAGGGATGGATCTCAGGAATTGCTTGACACAGTTGTCAACCGTATGTATACTTCGGATCTGGCTTTAGAAAACTTCTGAACTAAGGAGGGTTTCATATGAAGAAAGTACTCGCTTTGGCTGGTGTTTTTGGCTCGCCGCTCCTACTGGCGCTTCCGATTGTAGCCCCGAAACTGGCGGTACTCCTTCTCGTCTATCTGACCAGTGCGGTGTTCACAGGGGCTCTGATCCCCGTGGTTCTTCCCCTTCTGGTGATTGGCTTGCTGGGATTTCTCGGACAGCCAGTTGGAGATAGCTTGCTTTTTATCTTGTAAAAACCAAACGGTGGTGAGAGTCGCTTTCGGAGAAGATCAAAGTATTTGGGGCTCTGAAAGCGACTTTTATTTTTGTGTCTGAACAAGCTAGAAAGGGGGGCATGGCAGCGGCCGAGGGCGTCGCCTAGCTAGGGAGAGTGTGAAATCATAAGGTGGCCAACGCAATGGCCCTGGCTATGGGGAAGACTCGGTGTGTTTTCGGGAGGCGAAGAAACGGTCTTTCCTAGAGGGCGGGAAATTTCTAAACTAGCTGTATGAAGCTCGAGTGGAAGCAGTATGTTGGGTGCTTCATTATTTGTGGTGTGATTTTCACTATCGGTTTTTTTATTGCCGTTTCGTTCACCATTCCGGAAAGTATACTCCCGCGAGGAACGTTTCTCCCAGACAATAGAATTGTTCCCCAGTTGCAAACGGCAAAGACATTCAAGTTGATCTTCATGAATAACTCCAGGGTCTTTTTGATGCTCACGCTAGGCATCCTCACCTGTGGTATTCTTTCGGTCATTCAATCTTTTTTAATTGGCGGTAGTGTGGGATTAGCCGTTCGTCTGAGCATAGATGCTGGAGCGCCCAGTTCTCTCGCTATGGCCGCCCTTCTCCCTCACGGAATTTTCGAGCTCGCCGCATTCATGCTCGTGGCCGCGCTAGGACTCTACTTCCCATACCGAATTTATCGGTATACACAGGGCTGGACCGTCGACTGGGTTCAGGAGATCAAGAGCTATGGACTCGTGTCCTTGGGCGCGTATGTCGTGCTGTGTTTAGCGGCTGTTATTGAAGCCTTCGTCACACCCGCCGTTGTAGGAAAGGTGTTGAGTGGATCATGAGCGAACAAGAAACAATGCCATCGACCGAGGCCGTGAAGGTGCCAGTGAGCGAGAAGATTCCACTGGCTCGTTATCATCTCATCACGGTCGCCTTCTTCGTAACAACGCTGTTGGCCCAGTATGTTCTCTTCCTGCATTACCTGGATTTTCTCCCCGCCGATCTTCGCGGGTTGACCAATGCCTTTGCTTTGGTCGTATACGCCGTCTACAGCGGATTCATGGTGTGCGTCATTCCGTTGGGCGTCGTTTTCGTCTTTGGGTGGCTTTACCTCATGGATATTCAGGTGGACGTTCGTCGGCTCTACCAGATTGTGGCTATCTCCACCGTTCCTTTGATCATCTTGATGGTGGGATCGATCATTTATGGCTCGCTGTTTATGAGAATCGATCCGGCCGTCTCTCAACGGTTGACCGAACTCTCTGCCCTCCTCATGCAGGAAGTCAATCAAAAATCGGCAAACTCCGCAGCGGCCAAAGAGATCACCGAACTGTTGAAGTCCCAACGGGAAAGGTATGCCACCTGGATGAGGTCCTTCTTCTATCTGGCAGTAGCCGTGTCCTGTTTGGTTTGTGGTCACTTGCTCCATAGGCGGATTCGGCTCGCCGCCTGGAAGGCGATTTTGATTCCCACCACGTTCGCCCTCTCTGTTGGTCTCGTTCGCCGGATAACGACATCGGCTTCCGGGCAGCAGTTGATGGATCGCCTCAAGGAGTTGATGCAGCCGTAAGGACGCCCTCTCTCATTCGGTGGCCGCCGATGCCAGCCGATCTCGGTGATCGGCTGGATTCTTCCCGCAGCCTATCCTCCTTCTGCTGTCGTGTAGTTTGTCAGATACCGTTCGGAGAGAACATCAGCCCACTCCTCTTGCAACAGGCGTTCGACATCTTCGGCAGTGACCAGCTTCAACGCTCGTTCCACTGCGTCCTCCAGAAGTGCCAAATCCACTGAACGAATGACGTCTTTCATGAGAGGAATGGCCTTAGGGGCCATACTCAGTCGACGCACGCCGAGGCCGATGAGGGCCAGCGCGTGGAGAGGTTCGGCGGCCATTTCGCCACAGACCTCGACGGGGATGTGGGCTGCGGCTGCTGCCTCTACGGTCTTCTTTACGGCGCAGAGTACGGCGGGGTGAAGAGGCCTGTAAAGATGAGCGACGCGGCTATCATCTCGATCGACGGCCAGCAGATATTGAATCAAATCGTTGGTTCCCAGGCTGAAGAAATCGGCCTCCGCCGCCAGGGCATCGGCGATGAAAACGGCAGCGGGTACTTCGATCATGACTCCCACGGGGATATCCGCTTGATGGGGGAGATCTTCCTCATCGAGTTCTCGTGCTACCGCCTGGAGCAGTTCCCGCGCTCGGCGAATTTCCGTCACTGAGGAGACGAGAGGAAGGACGACGCGGATGCGTCCATAAAATGCAGCTCGAAGGATGGCGCGCAGTTGGATTCGAAACAGCTCGGGGGCCTGCAATGAGTAGCGGATGGCGCGCAACCCCAAGGCGGGATTGGTTTCTGGCTCGGCATCGTCGGCCGCTGACTCGGATTCGGCCCAGTCCAGCGTTCGAATCGTCACGCCATCTTGGCCGCAGGCTTCGGCGAGCCGACGGTACGTGGCAAACTGGACGTGTTCGGAAGGAGGCATGGTGTGGGAGGAGAGGAACAAGTACTGGGTGCGAAACAGACCGACGCCTTGAGCACCATATTGTTCGATGGCGTCCACTTCCGATGGGAGTTCGATATTGGCGCGCAAGGTGATGGGCGTTCCGTCTCGCGTGACGGTGGGGAGTCGAACCCGATCTCGGACGGCGCACCAGAGCCGCTCACTTTCGGCCTGGCGTTCTCGGTATTGAGCGATGAGATCTTCGGTCGGATTCAGGATGAGTTCTCCTGCGTGTCCATCGACGATGGCGAGCATCCCGGCGGCCATCTCCTCGTGGAGCCCTTCGATACCCACCACGGCGGGAATGCCCAGCCCGCGCGCGATGATGGCGGCATGCGATGTCCATCCGCCGGTTCGCGCCACCAGGCCGACTACAGCATCGGGATCGAGTTCGATCATCATGCTGGGGAGCATCTGCTCGGTAGCCAGGATGGTTTCGGGCAGTAGCCAGCGGTGACGGTGATCCCCTTGTAACGTCGTGATCAACCGATGGGCGACATCTTCGATATCGCTGCCCCGCTCGCGTAAATAGTCATCCTTGACGTCAGCATAGATGGCCAGGATTCGGTCCATGACGACTTTGATCGCCCATTCAGCGTTGACCTGCTGGGTGCGAATGATCGATGTGATGTCCTCGATGAGTTGTTGATCCTCTAACATCAGGAGGTGGGCATCAAGGATATAGGCATGATCGCGACCAAGCGCCTGCTCCAGCTTGGCTTTCATCTGGGCCAGTTGTTGGCGAGCCTTGTCGAACGCCATCGCCAACCGGCGAAGTTCTTCTTCCACCTGGTGTGGCGCAATCCGCATACGGAACACGTGGGGACCACGGGAACTGAGATGCACGATCGTGCCAATGCCAATTCCCGGCGACACGCCCAATCCCCGGAGTCGGCGCGGGGCTTCATGGTTCTCTTTCACGTTCGTCGTCCTCCTCGAGTTGGTGTTCGATGAGGTGGATCACCTGGCGGATGGCCAGGTCCTCATCCTCTCCCGACGCCGTCAGAACGAGGGCGGTTCCTTGGGTCGCGGCCAATGCCAAGATGCTGAGGATGCTCTTGGCATCTCCGCGGCGGCCGTTATCACATCGTTGAAGGATCAGCTCGCTTTTGAATTGGTTACTGAGCCGCACGATCTTGGCGGCGGCCCGAGCGTGAAGGCCCAATCGATTTTTCACCAAGAGCGTTCGCCGCTGCATGGTCACTGGCTCCGGGGAGTCAAAATTTCGCTCGCCAGATAAATGTCCTGACGTCCCTGGTCGCGCACCTGCCGTGCTAGCGTCGCCAGATCTTCGTCTCCTCGTTGACTGGCCAGCTTGATGAGCATGGGGAGGTTGACGCCGGTGACAATCTCGATCTGTTCGATGCCCATGAAACTCGCGGCGATATTCGTCGGCGTTCCCCCGAGCAAGTCGGTGAGGACGAGAACGCCGTGACCTTGATTAGTTTGGTCGATGGCTTTCTTGATCATCTCCCGCGCCGTTTCGACGTCATCGTGCCAGCCGATGGATACGGCGGTGATATGATGGATGTCGCCGATGATCATTTCGGCGGCATTGACGAGTTCTCTGGCCAACTGTCCGTGTGTGACAATCACGCCTCCAATCACCAGTTCTCTCCTCCCTGAGAGGGTGCTCTCGCCATCCGCCATGATGCCGGGCGGATCGTCGGATTGAGAGCGCAACCATGTTCGAGCTCATATTTTATCATAATCTCTGTGCCACACCTTCACCTTGTATCCCTTGCGGCGCAGGAAGTGACGCAAGGCTTCGGCGACCATCACCGAGCGGTGGCGACCACCGGTGCATCCGATCCCGATGGTCAGGTAGCTTCGCCCTTCTCGTCGATAGTGGGGCAAGAGAAACGACAGCAGGCCCTGTAATCGTTCGATGGTTTCCCTCGTCTCGGGCGCCGCCCGCATGAATTCTTTCACTTTCCGGTCCTTGCCGGTGAGTTTCCGCAGTTCGGGGACGAAATGGGGATTGGGCAGGAAGCGAACGTCGAACAACAAATCCATCGCCGGCGGGAGTCCGTGTTTGAATCCGAAGCTCACGATGGTGATCCGTAATTCCAGATCCTGATCTGGGGAGCTGAACTGTTCGATGAGATACCGGCGTAGGGCATGGACGTTACGATCGGAGGTGTCCACGATCATGTCGGCCAACGCCCGCATATCCTTGAGCAGAGCGCGCTCGGCAGCGATAGCCTGCATCAGATCCGTGGTATGATCGCTCAGCGGGTGTGGGCGTCGCGTTTCGGAGAAGCGGCGGCGGAGGATTTCATCGCTGGCTTCGAAGAAGAGAACTTTCACATCGATGGGGCGCCTCTTGAGGTCTCGATAGATGCGGGGAAACTCGGGGAGAAATTCCCTCTCGCGAATATCGACGACGATGACGGCTCGTTTGAGCGTTTCCGACGATCGATCGCAGAGTTCGACGAATGTGGGGATCAGTTGAATGGGCAGGTTATCCACGCAGAAATACCCCAGATCCTCGAACGCTTTCACGGCGGAGGTCTTGCCCGAGCCGCTCAGACCGGTGATGATCACGATGTGTGGATAGCCCATGATGGTGACAGCGGACATGGGCCTAGGGTTCGATTAAGCCGTAATGTCCATCTTTTCGCTTATAAATGACGGCCACGCGATCGCGCTCGGCATCGTGAAAGACGAGAAAGTGCTCGCCCGTTTCGGCGAGATGAAGCGCCGCCTCTTCGGGAGTGAGCGGTTTGATGGCACTGCGAGGCGTACGGATGATTCTCGGTTCGTCCACCTCCCGTTCGGTCTCGGCCAGAGCACTTTCCGCCGACACCGCCTTCCGTCCACTGCGCCGGCGAGCGGTGAACTTCTCCTTCTGCTTCAGCGTCTGTCGGTGGATCTTTTCGATGGCCTGAGAGACGGAACTCTCCAAGTCGGCGGTTTCGGCGATCCCCGTGAATTGATAATCGCGCCAGGTGATGATGATCTCCGTTCGGTGACGATGTTTCTCAGTGGAGAGAATGACGTGAGCGCTGGCCGAATCGTCGAGGAGTTTGTTCAGTTTCGACATCAGTTTTCGAATACGTTTCTCGACGCGGGGGGTCACATCAATGTTCCGCCCGGTTACCTCCAGGTGCATACCCACCTCCTATTGAGCGCGGCGGTCGCGCGAACTGGGAATTCCCATCAATTTGCGATACTTGGTCACCGTTCGGCGCGACAGCCGGATCCCATCGCGTGCCAGGATGTTGACGATCTCGTCATCGGTGAGCGGGCGCCGAGGATCCTCTCGCTCGATCAGCGTCTTGATGCGGAGCTTGATGACGCGGGTCGAAATCTCACGGCCGTCATCGCGGGTGAGCCCTTCGGTGAAGAATCGGCGCAGTTCCATAATGCCTTGCGGCGTCTCCACGTACTTGTTGTTGACCACTCGACTGATGGTCGAGAGCGAAAGGTTCAGCTCTTCGGCGATGTCTTTCAACAGCATGGGCTTCAGATACTCGGGGCCGTAATCCAGGAAGTCTCGCTGTCGGCGTACGATCGCTTCACACACGCGATAGATGGCTCGCTTACGATGTTCGATGTTTCTGATCAATTCCAGCGCGCTCCGGAATCGCTCGCGCACAAAATCGCGCACCTCTCGCGGCACGTCGGTCCCTTCCAGCATGCGCTGGTAGGTTGGGCTGATGCGCAGATGAGGCATGCCATCGTCGTTGAAGATGAGCCGATACTCGTCGCCGATTTTGACGATGCTCACTTCCGGTGTGATGTACTGGGGTGAAGAGGGATCGTAATTTCGTCCCGGTCGAGGATCGAGTTGCTGGATGCGCGCCAGTTCGGCCTCGATGACGTCCACGGGGAGATTGAGCTTCTTGGCCAACTCCGGGAGTCGGCGCCGCTGAAGCTCCTCGATGTGATCGGCAACGAGTATGGCCGCCAGTGTATTCTCCCATCCTCGTTCTTTGAGTTGGAGGAGGAGACACTCGCGCACATCGCGGGCGCCCACGCCGGGAGGATCCAAACTCTGGACGATGGCGAGCGCTTCTCGAACTGCCTCCATCGGCCAAGGTCCCATGGCCGCGATCTCCTCCAGAGTGGCCTCCAGATATCCATCTTGATTGAGATTGCCGACGATGGCCTCGGCAATGACCAGCGTCTCCTCGGGGAGACCCCACAGTCGCAGTTGCCACATGAGATGATCGTAGAGATTTTCTCTCTGAGGGGTGAGTTTTTCCAACAGCGAGGAGTCTTCCTCGCGGACTTCGCTCTGCGGCGTTCGCGGGCCCGGAGCCAGATACTCTTGAAAGAAGGAATCGAAGTCGATCTGATCGAATGGATCGGCCGGTGACTCGGGGGAGGCCGCCTCGTTCGTCTCCGACGAGGATTGTTGCGCGGGGGCGGGGAATTCATCGCGCTCGGTGGCCGAGAGAGATTGCTGGGCATCGGCGATCGGTTCGGTGACCTCTTCCAACACGGGATTCTCCTGCAGGTGCTGATTGATCAACTCCAGCAGCTCAGGCTTGGTCATGGCCAGCATGTCAATCCGTTGCTTGAGCTGCGCCGTGAGGATCAGTCGCTGAGAGATATTAGCCTGGAACTTGATCGATGGCATACTACAACCGGAATCGTTCCCCCAAGTAGACCCGTCGGACATCCGGGTCATGGGTCAACTGTTCGGGCGTGCCCGACCGAAAGATTTTTCCTTCATTGATGATGTATGCTCGATCGGTGATCTCCAACGTCTCACGCACATTATGATCGGTCACCAGCACGCCGATGCCTTTGGCCTTGAGGTGACGGATGATCTCCTGGATATCCATCACGGCCAGAGGATCGATCCCAGCGAAGGGTTCGTCCAAGAGCATGAATTGCGGTTCGAGAATCAGCGCGCGAGCGATCTCCGTGCGTCGACGCTCCCCACCAGAAAGCGCATAGCCTATGGTGCGTCGCACCTGAGTGAGCCCCAATTCCTCCAACAGCGCCTCCAGACGGTGCTGGCGCTCCTTCCGGGTCAGTTTTTGCGTTTCCAGGATGGCGAGCAGATTTTGTTCCACGGTCATCTTCCGGAAAATAGAGGGTTCTTGAGGCAGGTAGCCGATCCCCTGCCGGGCGCGCAGATACATGGGAAGAGAAGTGATCGCTCGTCCATTGAGCAAGACCTCGCCCGCGTCGGGCTTCTCCACGCCTACGATCATATAGAATGTCGTCGTTTTCCCCGCCCCATTCGGACCGAGGAGCCCAACGATCTCGCCCCGACGCACATGGAGAGAGACATGATCCACGACGCATCGTCGGCGATAACATTTCTTCAATCCGACGGTAGCCAGAACGCCGATCTGGACTTCTGGCGCGGTCCAGGCCGATGGGCCAACAGCATGCTCAACCTGTCCCGTTTCAGCGCTTCCCCTGTCCAGAACGGTTTGCTTCATCGCTCTCCCAATTATCGGATTTTTCGCACCGATCGGACTCGCTGTGAGCTCCCATGCGCCCCACTAATCACTTTATCACTGCCTAGAAGGAAAGTCAATCGAGGCCCCCGATGGGTCAGTTGAGCGCGTTCATCCTCCACGCGGGCGGGAACGCCGATAAGCACGACGCGCTCATCGATGGCCGTATAGACCGCCTGGTCGCCATAGGCGCGGCGCCCGGGTTCCAGGACGACCACGTGGCCCTCGGCGACGGCTCGCTCAATCTCATTCTCGTCCGATTTGAGGAACACCGAGAGCCGGTCGGCCGACAGGCGACGAGAGCCGTACCGCAACTGGGCTCCGTTCTCGTAGCGGACGAGGCGTTCCTCGTCCCAATAGCTCATACGTTCGGCCTGCGCGAAAACGGGCCGCGGTTCGGCCGAGCCTCCGTCTTTTCGCTGGCGGGCGCGGTAAAACCCTGAGCGGACGTGACCGGTGGCCACCATCATGCGCTCTTTCCCGAAGAGCTCCAGGCGATCAGCCGTCACATAACTATCTTCCTGCCAGGCGCGCACGTGGCCCGTATACAGAGCCACCTGCAGTCGGTACTTGACATCGGCGTGATCGGCGGCGATGAACACGGGAGCCTGGGCGTCCTCAAATGGGATCGTTCCCTCAGTCGCCCGTTGCGTATAGTAGGTTGTCATCACTCGTCCGATGGCCCGGCTCTCGCTCGTTTCCAGATTGATCTGGATGCGCTCAGCCCGCAAGCGACCGCGGGAGTCCCACATCACCGGTTCGCCCCCTACCAGACTGATAATGTGCGTCGCCGCGTCATAGATGGCTCGCTCGCTCTTGGCCTGACGCTCACCCTCCACATAGTGGAAATCGCCCGATTGCATGAGCTGAGTGAATTCGTGCGTGGTGGGGTCGATTTGAGCGATGAGTTCCTGACTGTGGGTAATGCGCGTCGGCCTGGGCGATTGCGGATCCACCGGTTCGAACTCTACGCGAACATCGCCATGGGCCTTGAAGACCTTGGCCAGATTGCCGTCTTCGTAGAATTCTATCTCCATGCGTTCGGCCCGGATGACCTTGCGGTCGGCGCGCGGGGTAGAGGAGGGGGGGAGCAAGACGAGAACGGCATGACCGGTAGCCACCGCCCGGTCCAATGTGTGATGGTTGGGCCGGTAGGTGAGTTCTACCCAATCGGCGGTGAGCGTTTTGTTCTCTCCCGCGGCCCCCGGCCAGAGCGCGTAGCGGTCAGTTCTCTCTGGCGCCGTCGGCGCCGTCGGGGTGAACCGCACGGTCACGCGTCCGTGGTCGCCGATGATACGGGACAAGGCGATGGTCGCCATGGGCGTGGGAGCGAACTGGGCTTCAATGCGCGGCGCTTCCATTTGGCGAACCTGATGAGCCTCCACCAACCGGGCCATGGCTTGGCCTTCGGCAACGGCTCGTCGGAGTCGCTCGGCTTCATCGAAGTGGAAGGTCAAGGCGTCCGCTCGAACTTGACTCGTTCGGCGCGGGGAGCGGGATTGCATCATCGCTCGCCCGTGAGCGCTGATTTCTCGTGGGCGGTGTTCTTCGTCCAGCAACACGACCATGCGCTCGGCGGTCAAGGTTTCATTGGCTTGAGACAGCGTCACTCGACCGAGGAGATGAATGGTCGCCTCTGACTTGAGGATATAGGCCGAATCGCAACGCATATGAATGGGTTCTGATGGTGGCCATCGTCCCGAGTGTGGGGTCGGTTCCATGGTCACACTGACGTGGCGTTTGAGCACCACTTGCTCCCGCCCGGACTGAGTATGTATTTCCGCTCCCACTGCTTCTCCGCTGAGTTGCTTTCGGGCGAAGCGGATCCGCTGATCGGTGTGAATGAGACCGGTGTTCTGTTCATAGACGAGGCGCTCCGTCTGGATGGACAGCGTGTCCCAAGCCGTCGCCGTGACGCGATTCTTGAAAATGACGAGACCCTGAGAGGGATCATAGACGCAATGCTCGGCGCGAATATGTCCTTGGGGCTGACCGTCGTCTCCATACACCTCCAGGGAGACGCGTTCTAGTTCGTGATGGCCATCATCATAAAGCTCATCGCGCGCCGCCGTCATGAGGAAGAGGTAGCGATCCCCTTGGGTTTGCAGATGACGAATATTCTCGGTCACCGAGACGAGATGACGACTCATCCGGTACTCGGGATAGACTTCGCCCGCTCGATGAATGAAGCCGTATTGGTTCCGATAGGAGATGACCAGCGCGACGATCAGGCCGACGAACAGTCCCGCAGCGATGAGTCGGATCAGGCGCGGCCACCAATGGATCCAGCGCGCGTTCATCGTGATGGAACTCCTCGTTTCAAATCCTTCACCGTCAATCGCAGGCCGAGCGTTCCTCGATAATGGTGCGCATCCACGGTGAATGCCACCGAGACCGCTTCCCCGGCAGCGAGATCGGGTGCTCTCTCCACGCCATTCCACCAGATGACGTCCGCCCGTCGCCCCTGTTGTTCCATCCTGAACATCCAATGTTGCTCCTTGAGAAGACGAGGTTGATCGACGATGCGCCCCTGGCGGACGGCGAAGACCGGCTTGGGATTCCCCACGCCGAACGGCTCCAGTTGTGACAACGCGGTCCACAACTCGAAATCGATGTCCGGGATGCTCAGCCAATGTTCGATCTCCAGTTCGGGGATCAGATCATCGCTGGAGAGGACCGTGTGCGCATACTGGTTCAACCGGGCGGCGAGCGTGGGGATGTGCTCCTCCCGAATCGTCAAGCCGGCAGCGTGCGCATGTCCTCCATAGCGCTCCAGAAGATCGGCACAGTGGTCCAATCCGTTGAGGAGATGAAAGCTCGGGATACTGCGGCCCGAGCCGTGACCGAGGCCGTCCTGCACCGAGACGATGATCGGCGGGCGATAGAATCGGTCGACCGTCTTGGAGGCGGCGAGACCGATCACTCCCCGATGCCACTCTCGGCCGGCCAGGACGATGACCGGACCGGCGGCCAGATGGGGGTCTCGCTCAAGGAGTCGATGCGCTTCCTCGAGCACGCGCTGTTGGGCGTGTTGGCGGGCGGCATTCTGCTGATCGAGCGTCCGAGCCATCTGCTGAGCCCGCTCGGCCGTTTCCGCCCAGAATAATTCGATGATCGGATGAGCCCTCCCCATCCGCCCCATGGCGTTGAGGCGCGGACCGACGCGGAAGGCGATGTCGTCACAGCGAATAGGACGGTCCAATCGAATGTCGGCCACATCCAGCAGCGCTCTCAATCCTTCATTCCGCGGTTGGCGCAATCCGTCCAATCCGAACTTGGCGATGATGCGATTCTCACCGATCAGCGGAACCAGATCGGCAATCGTCCCTATGGCAGCGACCTTCATGAATGAAGGCAGGGCGCGCTCGCGTCCCGTCTCTTTCAACAGCGCCTGAACCAACTTGAAAGCGACGCCCACGCCGGCCAGATTCTTCTCCGGATAGGCGCAATCGGATCGCTTGGGATTGAGGACGGCCAAGGCTGGCGGAATCTGCTCTTCCGGAAGGTGGTGATCGGTGATGATGATGTCGATGCCCAGGCGATGAGCGGTGGCGACGACCTCATGCGCGCGAATGCCGCAATCGGCGCTGATGATCAGCTTGGCGCCAGCGGCGTGGGCTTGACGGATGGCGTCTTCCTTCATCC
>RFHM01000440.1 GCA_003696865.1 Acidobacteriota bacterium
GTGACTTCCCCGCTACCCAAGCTCTCAATTGACCCCTCCCCGCGGTCCAGCCGCAGGGCTTCCCAAGAAAAAACCGTCGTGAACTACACGAGCTGACAGATTAGTGATGAGCCGGTCATTCCAAGGGTAATTTTCGCAACCGTAGCGCATTGCTGATCACCGAGACCGAACTGAACGTCATCGCCGCGCTGGCGATGATGGGACTGAGTAACACCCCGAACGCCGGATAGAGCACGCCCGCCGCGATGGGCACGCCCAGCGAATTGTACACGAAGGCGAAGAACAGATTCTGGCGAATATTCCGCATCGTCGCTCGACTCAACCGACGCGCCCGCGCGATGGCCCGCAGATCGCCTTTGACCAGCGTCACGCCGGCGCTCTCTATGGCCACGTCGGTTCCCGTCCCCATGGCGATGCCCACGTGGGCTTGCGCTAAAGCGGGCGCATCGTTGATGCCATCGCCGGCCATGGCCACAATGCGCCCTTCGGCCTGCAATCGTTTCACCACCTCGCTCTTCTGCTCGGGCAACACCTCGGCGATGACTTCGTCAATCCCCAGCTTCTCGGCCACCGCTTCGGCCGTCGCCCGATTATCTCCGGTGACCATGACGATGCGAATACCCTCCCGGTGAAGCAATCTGATGGCTTCGCGCGTCGAGGCCTTGATGGGATCGGCGACGCCGAGCACGCCCGCCGGCCGCCCGTCCAGCGCCACGAACATGACCGTCTCGCCTTCCCGCTGCCGCTTCTCGGCCCATTGGCGCAACGGCGCGACGTCGATATTCATTTCCTCGAAGAGCGTCGGATTCCCCAATGCCACTTGACGCCCGGCCACCCGGCCGACGACACCCCGGCCCGTAGAGGAGCGAAATTCATCGACGCCGATGAGCTCCAAGCCTCGCTCTCGGGCCGCGCTGACGATGGCCTCGGCCAATGGATGCTCGCTGGCCCGTTCCAGACTGGCCGCCAGACGCAGCACCTCCGACTCCTCGTATTCCGGGAGGACGTCCAGCGAGGTGAGCTGCGGTCGTCCTTCGGTGAGCGTTCCCGTCTTGTCCACCACCAACGTGTCCACTTTCTCCAGGATCTCCAATGCTTCGGCGTTCTTGATCAAGATGCCCGCCATAGCGCCGCGCCCCACGCCGACCATGATCGACATGGGCGTGGCCAATCCCAACGCGCAGGGACAGGCGATGATGAGCACGGCCACGGCATTGACCAGAGCGTAGACCATGCGCGGCTCGGGTCCCACCATACTCCAGACGATGAACGTGATCACGGCGATGATGAGCACGGCGGGCACGAAGACGGCGGCCGCCACGTCGGCCAATCGCTGAATGGGCGCGCGACTTCGTTGGGCTTCGCTGACCATGCGGACGATCTGGGCCAGCAGCGTGTCGCTGCCCACGCGCTCGGCTTTCATGATGAAACTGCCGGTCCCGTTGACCGTCCCGCCGATGACCCGGCTGCCCGGCTCTTTCTCCACCGGTATGGACTCGCCGGTGATCATGGACTCGTCGACCGAACTCCTTCCCTCCAGCACGACGCCATCGACGGGCACTTTCTCGCCGGGGCGGACGCGAAGGCGATCGCCCGGTTTCACCTGGTGGAGAGGGATGTCCACTTCCGTCCCATCCTCTCGAACGAGGCGGGCGGTGTTGGGCGCCAGTCCGAGCAACGCCCGGATGGCATCGCTCGTTCGACGGCGGGCGCGCAATTCCAGCACCTGACCGAGCAACACCAGCGTGGTGATCGCGGCGGCGGCTTCGAAATAAACGGGAACGCTCCCATCGGGATTGTGGAAAGAGGCGGGGAAACTGTCCGGGAAGAGTGTCGCCGCCACACTGTAGACGTACGCCGTCCCCGTGCCCATGGCGATGAGAGTGAACATGTTGGGGCGGCGATTCTTGATCGAGGCCCAGCAACGTTGGAAAAACGGCCGGCCTCCCCATAACACCACTGGCGTGGCCAACGCCAATTCCACCCAGGTGACGACCGTGCTGGAGAGCGCTCTGGTGAGCGGTTGACCGGGAATCATCTCCGCCATGGCCAGCAACAGGATAGGCGCCGTCAGGATGAGCGATATCCAGAATCGACGCGACATGTCGACGAGCTCGGGATTCCTTTCTTCGACCAGCGTGACCGTTCGAGGCTCCAGCGCCATGCCGCAGATGGGACACGATCCCGGTTGATCGCGAACGATCTCCGGATGCATGGGGCAGATGTACTCCGTTCGAGTGACCGGAGCGGCGACCATGCTCGGCTCCAGCGCCATGCCGCAGGAGGGGCAGGAACCGGGCTGGGATTGCTGCACCTCCGGATGCATGGGGCAGGTGAATGGGCCTGTGGGTGCACCAGGGACGGCTGGAGCTTCCTGGACGTGCGCCGGGGCAGATTGAGCAGCGGGAGCCCGAGAGAGGTATTGCTCGGGATGAGATTGAAAACTGCTCAGACAGTGCTGGCAGCAGAAATAATAGGTCGTCCCTCGATAGGTGTATGACCCGGCGGCCTTCGCCGGATCGACCCGCATCCCGCACACCGGATCGATGGCTGACTCGTCATGAGAAGGTGATTCGTGTTGATGATGACCTTTGTGCATCTTATCCATGGCGATTCCCTCGTATTTCGGGGCGACAGTGGCCCGTTATGAGCGAGTGTCTTTACGATTCGCCTGGCGAATTTTGTACCACGCCATTGATCATGAGACGGAATTCGGCCTCCACTGTGAGATAGCCTGTTATTTTGACAGAGATTGAACGAAAAGACTAGCTCCCAACTGACTCCTCCCCGCGGACCAGCTGCGGGGCTTCCCCAGGGGGGTGAGAAGCGCCTCCGGACTAGCGGACAATTGATCCCTCCCCACAGACTAGCGGTGGGGCTTCCTCGGAGGTGGGAAGATGCTGTCTCACTAGCTGACAATTGATCCCTCCCCACAGACAAGCTGCGGGGCTTCCCGCCATGCCCCGGA
>RFHM01000441.1 GCA_003696865.1 Acidobacteriota bacterium
ACGGTGGGGCCCCGAAGGGGCGCGACCAAGCAACCCGGGATATCCGCCCCCGGAGACGGACCTCCCTTCATCACGAGCCTCGAACGGGCGAGGCCGGAACTCATGGTCGCATCAGGGACGAGGTTGGGAGCACCGCTCACTGGAACGTGATGATGCTCCGCAATCCGTCACCGCGACGCAACACATCGAGCGCCTGATTGATCTCGGCCAATGGGAAGCGATGCGTGACCACCGGTTCGACGCGAATGCGTCCCTGGGCGACCAGTTGAATAATGGCCGGATAATCCACCGGGCGACAGCCGAGCGAGCCGACGATTTCCATCTCGCGAAACATGAGACGCGCGGCATTCAATCCCGCCATCTGATCGGTATATCCGACGACGCACAATCGCCCTCCGGTTCGCGCACAGTCGAACGCCTGTTCAATGGTCGCCGGATGACCGATGGCCTCGATGGCGATGTCCGCTCCTCCATCGAACAGACGTCGCACTTCCTTCTTGACGTCGACGGTCTGGGGATTGATCGTCGCCCAGGCCCCGAGTTGCCTGGCCAACTCCAGCTTCTCGTCTTTCACGTCCACGGCCACCACCTGCGCTCCGGCGGCCACGGCCATCTGCACGACGTTGATGCCCACGCCGCCACAGCCGAACACCACCACCCGATCGCCCGGCTGCACGCGAGCGCGGTTCTTCACCGCATGATAGGGCGTCGACAGCGCATCGGCGATGATGGAACTCTCGGCCAAAGGAACGTTCTCCGGCAGGCGAAAGATGTCTTTGGCCGGAGCGGCCACGTATTCGGCGTAGGCGCCATCGCGGTGATTGCCGAACATGGCCATGCGCTCGCAGATGTTCTCCCGACCGAGCCGGCACATCCGACAGGACCCGCAGGAGAGCACCGCGGGCAGCAAGACGCGATCGCCCGGCCGCCACTGCTCCACCTCGGCGCCCACCTCGGCGATGACGCCCGAACACTCGTGACCTAAAATGATCGGCGGCGGCTTGAATGTCGGCACGCCGTGATCGATGTAATGCAAGTCCGTGTGGCAGACGCCACAGGCGGCCACTTTGACCAGGACTTCGTCAGGTTGAATGGTCGGTGGAGGGACATCCTCGACCGACAGGGGAGCGTGAGGTTCCTTGAATATTGCGGCTTTCATCTCCTCCTCCGAAATGACGTGGTGCGAGCCGGCCGCCTGCCCGACCTATCGTCGGCGGCGAACCGGCACGTGTTGAGTGAACCCGGGGAAGACGCCGGCCGTCGAATGCCATCATGTGCCCTTCGGCGCGCGCCACTCGAGGATGCGCCAGACGACGCTCACCGGTCTTTCCACTGCGGCGCGCGTTTCTCCAAGAACGCGCGCAATCCCTCGACGGCGTCTTCCGTGGCCATGACCTCATCCCGGTAGATTCGTTCGGCCAGCTCGAGCCCCTCGAACAGAGGACGCCCGGCCGCCTCTCGAATGGCTCGTTTGGTGGCCACGAGTACCGGACGACTGTAACCGGCCAACGTCCGGACGATCTCATCGACGCGGGCGACCAAAGCGTCGTCGGGGAACACGGCGGTGACCAGTCCCATCCGCTCGGCGTCCTCGGCCCCGATGGTTCGTCCGGTCAAGATGACATCACAGGCCCGCTTCCATCCGATGAGTCCGGGAAAGTATGCCGCGGCCAAGGGCGGAAAGACGGCCAGCTTGATTTCCGGCTGCCCCAGCTTCGCTCCCGCGGCGGCGAAGGTCATATCGGCGAACACGGCCAGTTCCAGTCCACCGCCCAGCGCCGCGCCATGTACGGCGCTCACCGTGGGGATGGGCAGAGCGGCCAGATGCTCGAGCATCCGGTGAAACACCGCCAGCATGCGCTCGAATGTCTCCGGCAAATGATCGGCGACGTCCATGCCCGCCGAAAAACACTTCCCCTCGCCGCGAATCAACAGCACCTTGATCGTCGCATCCTCGCGGAGGTCGGCCAGTGCCCGATTGATCTCTTCGATCATCGGGATGTTCAACACGTTGAGCGGTGGGCGATTCAAGCTGAGAGTCGCCCGTCCATTGGCCCGCGCCACGGTGATGAATTCATACTCCTGGCTCATGATGTCTCCCTCTCGTCTCGCCCGCGATCACAGTGGGATGGTCTCCCATCAGGGGCGCGCATTCAACTTGAACAGTTCGATGGCGTTATCGCGCAGCAGCTTGCGTTTCACCTCTTCTTTCAGTCCCAGATCTTCGAGCTGTCGCAGATTCTCCTTCCAGGGCAATCCATTGGTTCCCCAGACGCACCGGTCGCGCCCTAACCGGCTATTGATGAATTGAATGATCGAGGGCGAGAGGTATTTGGGCATCCAGGCATCGACGCCGAACCAGACGTTCTCCCACTTGTAGCAGACGGAGATGAGTTCCTCCACCCAGGGCCATCCGGTATGCGCGCCCAGGATTCTCAGATCGGGGAAATCGCAGGCGATGCGATCCAGATAGATGGGACGCCCGCAATCGCTGGGCATGGCTTCCAACACGTGGCCGACCTGCATGGAGACGGGGATATCCAGTTCCACGCATTTGGCGTAGAGCGGATACATCTTGCGATCGTGAAGGGGAATATCGAATCCGTAGATGTGGACGTAGACGCCCTTGAATCCGTACTCCTTGACGGCGATTTCGATCTCCCGCAGGCTCTCCTTGATGCGGTAGGGATTGTATCCGGCCAGGCCGACGAAGCGATCGGGATACTTCTTCGTATACTGGGCCACCTCTTCCAGCGACGTATCCATGTACATCCATTTGTTCCAATACGACCACATCTTGCACTGGGTGATGAACACTTTCTCCACGCCCGCTTCGTCCATGAGCGAGAGCATCTCCTCGATGCTCTCATAACGAGGCAAGCCGCCGATGGCCCGCTCCATGCGACAGATGAGCTCTCCCTCTTTGGCACGATCCCACTTCTCGATGAACTCCTTGGTGGCGACATAATACATACAATCGATGGCTTTGATCTTTTCAGACATAGCTCCCTCCACAACGTGCTCTCCGGTCGCCAGCGGAGAGAGGAACCGATGCCGTTCCCTCTCGGCGACCGGCCGTACTCGGTGGTTGATGCCGGGCATCCATATGAATTACTCAGCCCGCGGTTTCTTGCGCGTATAGATGGTGGTGAACTGGAGAGCGGCGACGAGCTGACATTGCTCGCACTCGCCCTCCAGCTCGCTGGGGCGCACCGGCTCGGCGCGCACTTCGTATCCCAACTGGCGATAGAGTTCCATGACCTCTTCGGCCCGTTGCCGGTCGGCGATGAACCGCCGCTCCCAGCCCTCGGCGACCAGGGCGGGATCGGGTTTCAGGTGGGCATCGGAGAGGAAGCGCCGCGCCATGGCCTCCAGCGCCGCCGTGCGATCATCGATCTCGCGTCTCATGATTCCTCTCCGGCCTCACTGAGGAACGCCGGCTCGCGCCTCGGCGCGAACCTGGCCCTCTTGCTTCAACTTCTGCAACCGGCGATGTCCCAGAATAGCCGCGCCCAGTGCGGGAACGAACTGCACCAGTTCTCCTTCCGGCACATTGACGTCGGCTTTCAGGTGCTGGCGCACGACCTCGGCCATCATCTGGAAACGAAGGATGCCGCCGATGAGCGTGAATTCCGGTTCCATGCGCACCCGCTTCATCAGTTGCACCGAGCGCCCGACCAGCGATTCGATGGCCCCGCGCATGATATCGGCCGGGGCACTGCCCAACGAGAGATGATTGATGACCTCCGATTCGGCGAACACGGCGCAGACGCCGGAGATGGGCACGGCCTCTTTGGCCGTGGCCACCAGCGGACCGATCTCCTCGGTGCTATACCCCATGTACCGGGCCGTCTTCTCCAGAAACGCGCCCGTGCCCGCGGCACACTTATCGTTCAACCGGAACGTCTTCACGCGGGCGTTGTCATCCAGTCGCGTCGCTTTCATCGTCTGCCCGCCGACGTCCAGGATGGTGCGCGTGCCAGGAAAGAGGAAAGTCGCTCCTCGCGCGCTGGCCGTGAGATCGGTCACATGAGCGTCGCTGAACGAGACCATGTGACGACCGAATCCCGTGGCCACGACATAAGCGACATCCTCTTCGCGCAGTCCGGCCTCGCCGAGCGCTCGTTGGTAAGCGCGGCGGGAGACCTCGGCCAGTTTGAATCCGGTTTTCTCCAACGCCCATCCCACGATGTGATACGTATCGCTCAGAATGAGCGCCTTGGTGTAGGTTGAACCGACGTCGATGCCTGCCGTGTATGTCATCGTGCTCCCTCCACGGCCTCGGCCGGAAGCCGGCTGGCCAGAATATGATCGAGGGCGAACAAGGCGGCGCCCAGCGCCCCCATGAAATGCGATTCTTCGCTCACGTTCAACTTCACGCCCAATCCCCGCTGAAGAGCTTCCACCATCCCGACGTTCCGCGCCACTCCACCGGTGAACGTGATCTCCTCCTCAATGCCGACGCGACGCAGCAACCCGATGGAGCGCGCGGCGATGGATTGGTGGACGCCGGCCAGGATATCTTCGATCTTCTTACCCTTCCCCAACCAGGAGAGCACCTCCGACTCGGCGAATACCGTGCAGGTGGTGCTGATGCGCACCGGTCGCTCGGCTCGCAAGGCCACGCGTCCCAGCTCGTCCAGGGGAATATCCAGGGCCGCCGAGGCCGCTCCCAGGAAGCGCCCGGTGCCCGCGGCGCATTTATCGTTCATGCAGAAATCGATGATCTCTCCACTGGGGCTGACGCGAATGGCCTTGGTATCCTGTCCGCCCATATCCAACACCGTGCGCGTTCCGGGGAACATGTGCACGGCGCCGCGCGCGTGACAACTGATCTCGGTCACTTGCGTGTTGCCGAACGTGACGCGATACCGGCCATATCCGGTACCCACGACGTATTCCACTTCTTCCTCATTGAGGCCGCTCTGCCGGAGCGCCGCCGCATAGGCGTTCTCGGCGGCCAACGTCACGTTGGCTCCGGTATCGATCAGCGCTCGACCCACAATGCGTCCGTCCTCATCGATGATGACGGCTTTGGTTTGCGTCGATCCCACATCCACACCAGCCGCGTATGCCATAGAACCTCCTTGCGAAAATAAGGTGACGCAAGCTGTCAGCTTGCGCTACTTCCTCCAACGGGTCCCTCTCCATCCCTTCAGTGTGACCTGTACGGCCATGAGTAACTCCCTCGATAATGTGACGCAAGATGCCATCTCGCGCTCCGTTCCCCGACGAGTTCATGTTCATTCCTTCGGTGTGACTCGCAGGGTCATGACTGCCTTCTTCATGATCGGTCATAGGGAGTGCCTCGGCCGCTGCCCGAGCCATGCTCCCCGATTCTTCGATGAGCGATGGCTCACGCCTCCCGCTGGGCGGCCACTTTGCGCGCGGCCAGCCCCTCGAAGAAGGCGTCCACTCGATTCTTGAGCTGCGCCTCGGAGACCACCCGCCGATCCATCATGTCCGATTCGATGAACAGGCTGGGCACGTCGCGAGCGGCCATCAACGCGCGCCGATTATCGGCCAATCCGGTGGAGACGGTGCGACAACTCTTGATCGGGTGGTAGACCACGCCATCCACATGATACTCATCGATCATCTGGATGAGCGCCCGATCCTGATAGAACATGGAGTCCATGGCGTCGCGCACGCTGATGAGCACGCCCTCGGCGAGGCTCTCCAAGGGGCGATCCAGATCGTACTCGAATCCCAGATTGGCGCCGCCGGCGGCGAACCACAGATAGGTGGAGTTGACGAACGTCCCTCCCCATTGAGTGAACAACTCGCTGAATCGACGGAAGATGGGATAACAGGGCACGCCCACGAAGATCAACCGGTATTTCTCATCCACCAGGGTGCCGATGCCGTGAGCCACCTTGTACTCCATCTCCTCGACCAGGCGCTCGAAATAGCGCGCGCCGGCCGCCGTCCCACGAAAGGCATTGGAGACGCCCAGATAGATGGTGCCGTCCGTCAGCGCATTGAACACCGATGGTCGGCTCCGATTGAGCTCCAGGACGCGCTTCCACCCTCGATTCATGACGTTGACGTAACCGAGCACCTCGCGCAACCGATCGATATCGAATTTCTTGCCGGTGACCTGCTCGCACAACCGGATGAAGTCTTTGATCTGGGCGGCCACATAGGCGCAGTCGTTCTGGAAATCGGGATCGCCGGGCCAGGTTTGTCGGCCGGCGGCGCGCGTCCCGGGAACGTCCAGGACGAACACGGGGATGTGATACATCCGCTCCCAGATCTCGCCCCACTTGATATAGGTATTGCAG
>RFHM01000077.1 GCA_003696865.1 Acidobacteriota bacterium
CCCCGGTGTCAAACAACGTCAACTGCACCGTGTTGGCACCGGTTCGGATGAATTCGGGAACGCGATTCCAGGTGATGACGACTCGGTCCCTTGCTCGCTTGACAAAAAGACCGCGTTGCCCGCGCGCTTCCCCCGGGTTGAGATCATCCCATAAGACGGCAATGCGCGGGGGGCCGAGAATGAGATCCGCCCACGACTCGGATAAATCGGAATCGTCCGAACCAAGTGTGACGAAGCCATCAGCGTTGATGAAGATACTCTTGTACGTCCTGCCAAAAAACGGAAAGGCGAATCCCAGATCGAAACGCGCGGAGCCATTATTGGGATCGGAGAAAAGACCAAACCACTTCAGATCGTCGGTGATCTTCTCTCCCAGGTCGCGATCGAAGTCGAGCGGCAGAAGATCGACATCATATCCACCCTCCGCATTTGGCGTGAATCGGAGGGTTCGCCTATCCAGGTCGAAGCTGTTCGCCCCCTCGCTCTGATAGATATCCCTGAACGGAAATGCGAAGTCCTGCTCAGCATCCTCGGCCAAGGGAAGAGTGATCACGTTATTTCCCCGTGTGGCTACGTTCGGTAGCGATGCTACCCACGTCTCGGGCGATGCCACAGGATCTCCGACGAACGATTTCAAGACCTGCGGCCCCACATCCGGATTGATTTCGAAGACCAGGCCCCGAGGTTCGTCGAACTTGTACAGGTTATACCGAAACAGGATCTCTCCCGTCTGCGCATCCACCAGCGTATCGTACCAGATGAGGCGGTCCATCAGATGGAGTCGGACCTTCCAGGCGAGGCGTCCCACTTCGATGATCGGGAAAATCACCAATTTCGCCGTGATGTCATCGGTGAACGGTCCGCGATCGAAGACAGTGGCTCGCTCGATGCCCCTCGCCGGTCCCTTCGGCGTCAACGCGAAGTTGATATCGGGAGCTATACGGCGGGCGGCGATGCGTACTGCTTCTTCAGCCGAAAGGCCCGGATTCAATGAAGCGACGAGGCCGGGAAAATAATATCCGCTGACCGAGAGGATGCATCCTTCTCTGTCGATGTTGACTTTGATGTGCCCCTGGAAGACATCGAGCCCCTTATAGAACTGCTTGAATACCAGATGAGTGACTCCATTATGCCGAGTGCGATAGTTCTTCACCACCACCAGATCGTCGATCTCCTGATTCTGGAGGCGAAATAGCTCCCGGTGAGCTTTGAGAAAATCGCGGGCGATGACGACGGGATCATCGCTGCGAGGGGGAGTCAATCGCCGGGATAGACTGAACAGGTGGTGAGGAACGGCCGTCACCGGATCGAAGCGAACCTCTAAACCCTCGATGTGCCTCCGCAATCGTTCCAGCGCCTTCAATTGACGAAGGGTTGGTTCTCGACGAGGCAGATCCATCCTCCATCGAATATCATCGTTCGCTCTCGTCATGCGGCGATGGTTCGAGTCAGGGAACGATTCCAGATGCGAGGCTTTCCCCACTCGTTGCGAAGAGGCCGAAGGCACGAGGAGCAAGACGAGAAAACTCATGATCAAAATGAAATTCATTGCCCGGTGAGAAAGAAAACGTCCTCTCATGATACTCCTCCTCATATAGAATGTGTGTTAAGGCGGTCATTATCCGCCCCGATTCATGATGGTTGGATCTCGGCCCGGATCTTCTTCATGGCTTCCCATTCTTCCTCTGGATTCTTTTGCCTCTCTGTCTTTTTGATCCTCTGTGTAGAGTGAATAGTTCGTCTGGCCAACCCCCAACGACTGGCTGGTGGGCGACAAGGGTAATCGTCAGGGCTACGAGGACATTGATGGAGAACTTGAGAGACTTCTTGATGGAGTAGGTATCGGTTACGACTTTCATCCCCTCTCCCTCGGAAATAGACGACGGACGACCGATGACCGGCGACCGACGGGCTCTTTCCATCCCCTCGATGTGGCTCGGGCGCGCGCCATGGGCGACTCCTTTCATTTGCAAGAGTTCATCCTGTTGATCTTCACATTCGAAGTGAACGAATTGGCGAGAGGCCCCCCGAAAGGAGATCGGCGACCGGACGGGAGCCGCGGGAAGATTCCTGTACAAGCCCTCGCCCAGACATCTCGCCTGGCGAAGGGCAAAAGAGCGAATCGCTCGCTGTCAGCCCGTCGCACCCGAAGTTCGAGAACGCGCTCTCGCTTGAGGATGCGAATGAAGACATCGGCTGTAATGAAGAGTTCGGCTGGCGGATAGGAATACCCTTTGCCCCGAGAGGGTCTTTCGAGAAGAGCGGCTTTGGTCTCCATAGCGGCTCGAATGCGAGGATATCTTCCTTGTCGATCTTTGAAACGCTGCGCTGCGATTCGGCAGAATGCCACGTCGATCGCCAGAATGAGGACCGGAGCAATCGCCGTTGTGCGTGCCTTCTCCATCCATATGTTCATCGTTCATTGGGGAGATCTGGTGAACTCACATTCTCGCACCACAGTCGATATCGACACCTGTCTTCTCACACGCTTACAGCGCTCTTCTCGTGAGAAGATTCGTCGATGGACATTCTTCGCATGATACTCGTCACATATTGTGGCGAGCTTGATGTTCGAGAGTCCCACCGTCTGGTTAGTGCCCACCGTGGTTCCCAGAAACGAAAGGGGATGGAGACTTTGATCTCACGGTGTGCGAGCGAGGAGATACACTCATCAAGAACAGTGGTTCAGTCTCTTCCTGCTGGAAGTGAAGTCCATCGAAAGGATAAGAGATAGATGGCGAAGGAGCATGAGCCTGTTATTGAGAATGGCACCACGAATTCAACGTCCATGGGAAGATGCTGTCAACAACCGCCTCCACCGCCCTCATAGATGCTGCGCCACTGTCCATCTTGTCTCTTATAAATCATGTAGCTCCAAGTTGCATAAGTGCTCCTCAAGATAAAAACCTCCCCTATTCCATCCCCGTTTATGTCAAGCACATCGACGAGTTCTCGGACTTCGGTATCAAAACCATCTCCATCGACAGCCTTATGGTACCAAGCTAATCCCGTCCTGTAGCCGGTGTCTTTCGGTTCCGCTATTAACAGGAGGGTATCCCAAGGCCCGAACGAGGACTCGGTTATTTGGAAATTACCGATTAATTCGTGCTTCCCATCATTATCCAGATCAACGGCGGTCAGATGGACTATGTCGACATTTTGGAGGAGAGAGCGAGGAACACCATTCTGCTCATAAGCCTCCCGAGCCAAGAACAGTGCTGCGGTTTTTTCTCTATCAGTGGGAGGACGACGAGTGCTCTGTGGCCATCCCCAGGAAGTAGAGTCTGTTGCTAATGCATGACCATCTAAATCAATTAATGTCTGAAGCTCAACTGTGGCCGCCAGAGAGACACATGAGATTTCTGTGGGTTCCTTAACGGTGACTGTACCAACCTGTCCTCCACCGAATAACAATCGATATTGACGGCCCGATCGAAAGTAACGATCAATGAACCGTTGCGTATCGGGATCATTTTCTTCGTCGATTTCATGACCGAACGGCGGTCTCACGTAACGCTCCTGCTCAATTATGACAATAGGTTGGATAGTGCCAGATTCTCCATCGAAATCAAATATCACTCCGCAAGAATCACAAGCCCGGATGTTAGTCACTCTGAAGCCCCAGTATGTGATGGAACCATCTGTGGTCAATCGTATTTTAACCGTATCGCCTGGAATTGTCTTTGTCTGGCCGGCAAGCTCGGTACCGGTGAACGGACTACCATCTATATTGGTGCCAGAGCCGTCCATCACGTAGATGAAGTCATATCCCCTCTCAACCTCTGTTTGCGAATCAAAAGTGACCAGCAAAGCCGTCGCCCCTGGGCAGGTATATGTCCAGGTAAAATCGAAATTATTAGTATAGGGATGTGCTGACTCGGGATACGGTCCTGGGCAACTCAGATCAGAACCGGTCTCGACCAACAACATAGGATTCAGGGTGTTGGCTCTAACCGCCGCAGCGGCCTCTTGAAGTTGAGCTTGGGTGAGCTGGTCGTCACTTCCAACAGGATAGGGAATAGCGTTGCCATCTTCGGTGTAGGTCGGCCAGAAAGGAGCATTCTTGTCTTCGGGCCAAGTTTTATCGATCTGGAAATGGAGGTGACGAGCAGCAGGATTATCCAACCCTGTGCTTCCCATTGTGCCGATTCTCTGCCCCCGCGCCACCCGAATGTGCCCCTCCTGGCCACTCGTGATGCTGGGATCGAAACTGTCCAAGTGAGCGTAGACGGAATAGAATGTCCTAAGGCCGCCCACATTATCATGTCTGATGGCGACAAAATTTCCCCATCCGCTCGCCCTTCTCCGACGAATGACGATCCCATCAGCGATGGCATACACCCCCAGATCACCGCTTATTTCTCCATATCGATCTCGAATATCGACTCCTGGATGGCCACCAGAGCCTTCGACGCGTTGCGCAGCAGGTCCACTGTAACGACCGGCCCAGACCATTGTATACCAAGTCCGCGGATCATTGGGGTCGAAGGCCGCTCCACTATCGACGGGCACGGAGGAGTACCGAATCGGTCCGGCTACCGGCGCTGTGAACAGACCGGCCGAGGGTGCTTGCTGAGACTGACCCTTCGATGCACTTGCTTGTTGAATTACACCTGGCGATAAGAGTAACGACAACACGATGGACAGGCAGATTGTTCGAAGCATGGTTTCCCTCCTAAAAATGGTGGTCTAATATTCGACATTTGATGTTCGACACAAATTGATGAGTCCAAGGCTTCTTCCATAAATAAATCGACCTTTAGGCCAAGGGCACATTGAAAACGAATCTCGAAGAAGTACACATAATCCACCCCTGGTCTCTGGGATGAGATGTGCGAGCAAATGATCACTGAGGCGATGACTGATCAGCGGCCGGTCGATGATGAGAGAACACAACCCCTGGCCGATTTGGAGAAACCGGCCTCGAATCGGGTGGTGATCCGCCAGCATCCCGAGCACAAATTGAGCCAGGGTCTGAGCCATCCTCCATGCCGTCGGCGGACGAGGACAGGAGTATTCCTCTATAGAGGAATTCATCCGCTTGAGAATCATGACGCAACCGAACAGAATCTTCCTCCGTTGGGATGACTTCGATATGCTGATCACCGTTCATGCGCTCGCGCATCGATGGCCCCTGGTCATCAATAACGCGCATCACTTCCGACGCATTTCCGGACTGGCGATTGAGTAGTGGATGGCGCCACCATCCGCGCCATAATCCGCGATCAATGCGCCGCAGACTCTCCAGCCCCTCGCAGACACGCAGATCTCTGCCCCGAGCGTTCAGGCTCAGCGGTTCGATCGGCGTCAACGACAGCCCGATCACCCGATTCATGTTTGGCGCCCCCGCCCATTCTCTGTCTGAGCGAGTGCTCACTGAAGCTCTCCCACGCCAAACGTGTACATCTTGCCCAATTGAGCCGAGGCGCTGGCCGACGTATACTGCCCGGGCGGCAGGAATCCATATTCCCCCGGGGGCAACGCTTCGAACACCACCCGATAGGTGCGCGCGGCGATCTTCTCCCACTTGAAGGGAACCAGATCCCGTTGAGCGCCACCAGAGGCGTGAAACACGCCGCCGGTCACCGTGCGAAACTCCCGGGCCTTCTTCTTCACGTGGAGCTTCACCAGTTGATATTCGGTGATGGCCACTCCTTCGGGCGCCAGGATCAAGAATTCCGCGGGCAGGACGATCTTCGTCTGGCTGTGCCGGCCCCGAAGCCGACCGTTGACGTCTCCTTTGACGATGCCTGCCGTGACGATGCTCTTCAACACCCCACCCGTCTTCCAATTGATCACCTCCGGGAGAACTTCCGCCCACCGAGCTCCTCGGCGCACATAGACCCCTATCTCGGTAGGGAAGCCCGAGGACGCCTCAGGCGTCGAGTCTTTCGATCCATCCGTCGCGGAGGTTGCCTCGATGGGCTCGCCCTGCTGTTTGGCCATCATCGCTTCGATGATGGCATCGCTCACGCCCGCTTTCTTCAACCGAAGGATGGCCGACGGCGAGACGTCAAATTGCGTCCGGGAGCGCTTGATGAGATCGATGATCAACGTCTCTCCGGTCTTCGCTTCGACCAATTCCACGATTGTCTCGTTGGTCATCACGTCGCCCTGTTGAGGCGACGCTCGCGCCACCATCCGATGACCCGGAGCGATGACGATGAGCGCGACGATCAATCGAACGCCCCATCGCCGGGCGAAATCGCCCAAGCTGCCGCCCTGCGGCCAACCGTGCTCGCTGGCTCTCGACATCATGTCCGGTCCTCCTTGTTCCCTCCCCCCACCATATACAATCCACGAGAGGGGCCGAATTTCTGCGATCGGAAAAATTTTTTGAAATTTTTTCGACGCGGGTGAGGTGGAAACCTTGCCCCTCTACCTCCATGCTCGACAAGGAAATGAATCGTGATCCATGAGCCGACAACCGCCCCGCCGACCAGCCGCGGAGCTTCCTGGGGGGTGAGGTGGACCAC